>JAUSHC010000034.1 GCA_030648795.1 bacterium
GGGACGTCCAGGATGTACACATCCAGGCGTCTGGTTCGGATTTTGAGCGGGCTGATGAAGTCGCTCTGGTCGAGGCAGTTCTCACGATTTTCCAGCTCACTCAGGAGCGCTTGCTGGAGGATTGGTATCACTGGGGTCCGACTCTCGCCTCCGTTGGCGATCGCGTCTTCGTCGGCGTCTTCGTCGACGACGGCCTGCGGGTCAGCAGGGGCCACCCGTGCTACGACGACAGCGGCTATCTCCGCGTGGTGCGTTCCCGGAAGTTCCGGAGTTGATGCTCGCGCCCTTGCGAGATTGACGCTTTCGGCGTCTTGCGTCTTGCCCGTCCCCGACACCCCTGGTGTCGCGGACGGGTTTTTTCTTTTTTAAAACATGCTATACTGCGATTATCATAAAATAAAAAGAGGTTCCATGTTCCATCCATCCATCCATCCATCCATAAAATTTTTTAAAAAGAAAGAAAAATTTTCCGCGTTGTGTCGCGGTTTTTTTATTGACGTGAATGTACTTCTCGACTTCGCTCGAAGAATAAAAAACTTTTTACGCTTTCTATTGATACGAACTTGTTAGCCAAAATAGATGCTTGATATGCCGTGCAAGCCGTTTCTCATCCGCATGCGAAAGCACGCCAAGATAGGAATGAAGCGCATGTTCCGGTACGCCCGCGGTAATTTTTTTCACCATGCGCCGCCGCGTTGTTGCTCGCAGTGCGCGATGCGAGGGACGTTGGACATAGCCAAGAAAATCAACGCCGTGATGATATTTTCGCAGAGTCACTTTGTTCGGGTGAAGTGTAAGGTGGAGATTATCCGTCAAAAATTGTCGTAGTACACCCAGCCATTGCCAAAGTTGCGCCTCGTTATTGCCAACAAGTACAAAGTCATCCGTGTAACGGATATAGTACGGGATGCGCAAAACTTGTTTTACGAATTGGTCGAACGGATGCATATAGATATTCGCAAAGAGCTGGCTTGTGAGATTACCGATCGGGATGCCGGGCGCGAAACTTTTAATGAGCGTATGCAGGAGCCACATCGTGTCCGCGTCGTGGATGTGTTGCGCAAGGATTGTAAGGAGTATGTCATGATCAACGGACGCAAAGAATTTTCGTATATCGCATTTGAGTATGAGGCAGTGCACGCGATCGTTGCGGCTTACGCGTCGCACTGCCCAGCGGAGCCGTTCGATGCCGCGATGCGTTCCTTTATTCTGTCGGCATGAGTACGCGTCATAGATAAATGTTTTTTCGAAAAGCGGATTTAAGACGAGAAATAGCGCATGATGCACCACCCGATCGCGTACCGTTGCTTTATGGATTTCCCGCGACTTTGGATCGTTGACGACAAAACCGTGATAGGGAGCGTGGCGATACGATTTTTCAACGAGCGCACGATGCAAATCGAAAATATGTTCTTCGAGGTTCCGTTCAAACAGCATCACGTCCGGTCGTCGCCGCTTTCCTCGTTTGAACTCATTCCATGCGGTGAAGAGCGTTTCTGGCGCAATGATTTCATCAAAAATATTTTTAACTATTTTCATATTTATGGATCCATTTGATATTCCTCTTTTTCAGAATGTGTATGATTTTTACAAAACGTTGTATCTTTGTTTGAAGGATTTTCCGCGACAAGATCGTTATTCGTTGGGGCAGAGATGCGAAGTTTTAACCATCGAATTACTTCAGTCTATTGCGATTGCGGGACGCCTTCTTAAATTGCAAAAAGCGCCGTACTTGGAGAAAGCGAGCACGACGGTTGATCTTCTGCGCGTCGCGTTGCGCCTTGCAAAGGACGTCCATGCGCTTGATATGAAAAAATATGTCACATTGCAAGCGGCGGTTGATGCGATTGGACGAATGCTTGGCGGATGGCGGCGGTCGGTATTGGCGTGACATGCAAAACCCTCCACAGAAGGAGGGCTTTGCATTTTTGAGAGATGGAAGTGCCGGGAACGCACCACGCGGAGATTGCCGTTGTCGTCGTAGCTCGGGTGGTTCCTGTTGACGTTCAGGCCGTCGTCGTCGAAGTCGCCGACGTAGACGCGATTGCCATCGGAGGCGCATTGATTGCTTATTCCTATCCAATACACCGGAGGTTATGGCGCTTCTGCCTCACACCCCCTGTCAGCGTAAAAAATAAGCAAGAAGTTCCATCTCGCTCTTTGTCCGCACGCTCCCGCGCCTCGTGAGACGCGGGATTCCGGCGATCCTCAAAGAGGAGATACTCCGCGGACAGGAGCCGTGACCCATGCCGCAGTGCGAAGTACAGAGAGTAGTATAGAACATTGTTCGCATTTTTGGTACGATTGCATTGTAAGAATGGGGTATGTATATGCGACTGAACAATATAAAAACCCCACGAAATGTGAGGTTTTTATGTATCCCTTCCCCGTCCTATTATGCAATCCCTCTCACGATTTCAAGTCTTGAGAAAAAGTTACTGAACAGGGACGGGGAAGAAGATGTGAACGTACTATGAAGGATGCGGCGATTCGTGTCAAGGACTTACTTTCTTGTTGATACAAAGGCCTTTTCTTCACGACAGATTTATTTTTTAACGATAGAATCGATTATTTCCTCTTTTTGGGATGCTACGCACAGAGTATCCAGAGGTTTTCCACCATGTTGTCCCCTTCATTAAAGGAAGAGCAAAAGCTTTGGCGGAAAGGGTACGCTTTTGTTGCCGGTGTTGATGAAGTGGGAAGGGGCGCGTGGGCTGGACCACTCGTTGTCGGCGCGGTTATTTTCTTTCGCGGTGCACGAACGATCGTTGGCGTTCGTGATTCCAAGTTGTTGACGCCAGCCGCGCGGGAGAAACTATTCCCGTTGATTATAGAGAATGTGGCTGCATGGGCGGTGGGCGTGGTGTCACAACGCATTATTGATCGCATTGGGATTGTTGCGGCGAATCGTCAGGCAATGTGCCTCGCACTTGAGAATCTTTCACATCCGCCCGACTATGTATTAACGGATGCCTTCGCGTTGCAATGGAAAGTACCCGTGGTTGCCGTTCCTGATGGTGACGGGCGCGTAGAATCCATCGCGGCGGCGTCGATTATCGCAAAGGTATGGCGCGACCGCTTGATGCGGAAATTGCATCGTCGCTATCCGCAGTATTCTTTTGACCAACACAAAGGATATGGTACGGCGTTACATGAGCAGGCGATTCGACGCTATGGACTCTGTGCGCTGCATCGCCGTTCATTTGTCCCCCCACGTTGCTTCTTGAAGATCTGAACGTCACGGCGTATACTGATACTATGAATCCTTCTTCCAGCGGAGATCAATTATTAGACCCGAAATTTATCCTCGAGAAAGCAGGCGTCCACGAGGGCGCGCTTGTTGCGGATTTCGGCTGTGGCGCGGCAGCGCATTTTGTATTTCCCGCAAGCACAATGGTCGGGAAGCGCGGAAAAGTTTTTGCTGTTGACGTGCAACAGGCGGTGCTTCAGAAAATCACGCAACGAGCGCGTGAGGAGAATAGAGTAAATATTATTCCCGTGTGGTCTGACCTTGAGGTATTTCAAGCGGCAAAAGATATTCCTGATAATACACTGGATATCGGCATGCTTATCAATACGCTTTTTCAATCGAAGAATAAAGAAGCGATGATGCGAGAGTCGGCGCGCATGATAAAGCGCGGGGGGCGGATGCTTGTGGTGGAGTGGAAAATGGCAGTCGCGCCGTTTGGACCCGCTGCAGCAGTTCGCGTTGCACCGGATGCGGCACGTGCGCTTGCGCATGGATTACAATTGGAAGAAAGTTACTCATTCGAAGCAGGTTCTTATCATTATGGAATATTATTTAAAAAGATATGAACGTTTTTGACATTCGACCATTGCTTACCGCGCAGTTTTGGTTCAACACAAATCCACCACCACTCCTTCCTTTTTTTGAGAAAGCATTTTTTATTGTGTATATCGTCATGCTTGTTGTTGCGCTCGTACTTGGCGTTCTTGGAGGAAAAACGAAGGATCCGATCCGGCGTACACTTTTCGAGAAACTGCGACGGAAAGAAATGACGTTTGGCGTTATGGGATTATTTCTCGCATTTTTTTCTTATGAACGGACACCGGTTCTTTCTATGCATTTTTTTACCGGTCTACTGTGGGTGCTCATTCTTGGTGTGTGGGGAGGGATGATTGCGTGGTGGCGTTTTCGCGTTGCGCCGAAACTTCAGAAGCAAGGCACGGATCGAAAAGAATTTGAAAAATACTTGCCGAAATGATTTCACGCAATCGCTCTTTCGGTGACCGCGGAGAAGCGCTTGTTTGCGACTATCTAAAAAAGAAAGGATATCGCATTCGAGAAAAACAGTGGCGCTCGAAGGTGGGAGAAATTGACGTCATCGCAGAGAAGGGTGGCGTTTTTGTTTTTGTCGAAGTGAAAACGCGGCAGAGTAACGCTTTTGGATATCCCGAGGAAGCAGTGACAGAGAGAAAACGTCAACATCTTATGCGTGCCGCGGAGCTGTATTGTCAGCTAAAAAATATCGAAAAACCACGGCGGATTGATGTAGTGGCGGTTATTATCGGGGGGAACGACTTGCCTTTGTTTGAGCATTTTGAGGATATTACCGGCACCTCTTGACCCCATAACAAAGCAGGGCGTTGTTACGGGGCAGGCATTAAGGGGGTATTGACAAGGTATTTGTACTCCTTGTATGGTATGGTATATTGGAGTTACGGGGAGCTGGTCTTAAACACCGGCTCTTCTTCATACTCGCAAGTATTATTTAAACATTTCTCCGCCAAAGGCGGATCCGCCTCCGGCGGAAACATTTAAAAAATCTATGTCAGACTCACCTATCGCCGCAGCTATTAAACAAATTTGTGATGAGAAAGGAATTCCTCTCGCAACCGTCATCGAAACAATCGAGGCGGCGCTTGCCGCTGCGTATCGAAAAGATTTTGGGAAACCGAATCAAAATATCAAGGTGACGTTTCACGAAGAAACGGGACAGTCGGAAGTGTTTGACTCCAAGATTGTTATCGCAGATGCGTTGAAAGAAGAATGGGCGAAAGCAGTTGAAGAAGCAAAGAAGCGACAGGAGGAAGGTCTCCCCCCTCCGCCGCAAGAACCCGCCGCAATTCCGACAGGAGCGGAAGAGGGCGAGGAAAAATTGCGGTATCACCCGAAGTTGCATCTTACTGTTACTGAAGCACAAGAGGTGAAAGCGGGAGCAAAAGAGGGTGAGGAGATTGTGACACCGCTTGATGTTCCCGCAGCGTATGGACGCATGGCGGCGCAAACAGCAAAACAGGTTATTGTGCAGAAGCTTCGCGAAGCAGAGCGGAATATTATTTTTGAAGAATTCAAGGGGCGTCAGGGGGATGTTATTCCCGGCACCATTCAGCGGCGTCTTGGCATGAACTTTTTAGTCGACTTGGGACGTGTGGCGGCAATTTTTCCTCCGGAAGCGCAAATTGAACGCGAACGGTACATTCCCGCCGCTCGATTTAAGTTTTACATTGTTTCGGTTGCTATGGGGCCAAAGGGGCCGGAGATCGTCGTGTCACGAACGCACGTGGAATTGGTGCGGAAATTATTTACGATTGAGATTCCGGAGATCGCGAATGGTTCGGTGGAGGTCAAAGGCGTTTCTCGCGAGGCGGGATCGCGGTCAAAGATTGCGGTGTTGTCATTAGTGCCCAATGTTGATCCGATTGGCGCATGTGTTGGACAACGAGGGTCTCGCGTGCAGACAGTGATTGGCGAACTCGGTGGTGAGAAGATTGATATTATTGAATGGGCAGAGAGCCCGGAGGTATTTATCGCGAATTCGCTTTCTCCGGCGAAGACGTCATCCATTACTTGTGACACGGAACAAAAAGTCGCAACGGTCATGGTGAAAGAAGATCAGCTCTCTCTCGCGATTGGAAAGGGCGGACAGAATGTGCGACTTGCGTCACAACTCACGGGATGGCGCATTGATATTCGTGGAGAGAAGGGAGAGGTGGTGCCAATTGAGGAAGTAACACCAACAGCGCCGGAAGCAGCAACGCTTAGCTCTTCACCAGTAATAACTACTGTAGAGCCTGTTGCGGAAATACCGACAACGCCGAATCAGGAATCATGAAGTATGAAGAATCTTGTATTCATAATTCTTAATTCGTAATTCATTATTCACGTTTATGTCACCCATACTTCTCTTTGCTCTTATCACCAGCGTTCTCGGGATTCTTCTTGGGCTCTTTTTTGCGTGGGGCGTTCGTTCGAAGCCCGCAGGAGATGAAAAAATGCGTGCAATCGCCGCAGCGATAGAAACGGGAGCAATGGCATATTTGAAGCGCCAGTATAAAACAGTGGCGATGATTGCCTCCGTACTTTTTGTTATTTTGTTTATTCTTTTGGGATGGAAAACTGCCGTAGGATTTTTGGTTGGTGGATTTCTTTCGGCGTGTACCGGATTTATCGGCATGAGTATTTCAGTAAAAGCAAATGTGCGTGTTGCGGAAGCGGCAAAGCAAGGACTTGCACCCGCATTTAATCTTGCGGTACGCGGTGGCGCAGTGACAGGACTTCTTGTTGTGGGTTTGGGACTTCTCGGTGTTGCGGGTTATTATGCGGTAACGGGAGATGTGAAAGCGCTCATTGGTCTTGGGTTCGGCGGCAGTTTGATTTCGGTTTTTGCGCGTTTGGGTGGAGGTATCTATACGAAAGCGGCAGATGTTGGCGCTGACCTTGTGGGGAAGGTTGAGGCAGGAATTCCAGAAGATGATCCGCGGAATCCCGCCGTGATTGCTGACAACGTCGGTGATAATGTCGGCGACTGCGCAGGGATGGCGGCGGATCTTTTTGAAACGTATGCCGTGACGGCGGTATCGGTGATGCTGCTTGGAAGTTTGTTATTTCCCGGGGTGACAGCGGCGGTTGTTTTTCCACTTCTACTTGGCGGCATTGCCATTGTGACATCGGCAATCGGTCTTTTCTTTATTCACATTGGAAAGAGCGGGAATATTATGGGGGCGCTCTATAAAGGATTGCTCGCGGCGCTTACGTTTTCCGCAATTGCATTTTATCCAGCGACCGCATGGTGGGGGCCCGTAGTGACCGGTGCGTCCGTTCTTCAGCTCTGGGCGGCGACGGTCGTTGGTCTTGTGGTGACGGGATTACTTGTTGTGATTACGGATTATTATACATCGAAGAAATTTTCGCCTGTGCGACGTATTGCGGACGCATCGGTGACGGGACATGGTACAAACATCATCGCGGGGCTCGCGGTTTCTATGCAGGCGACTGCACTTCCCGTTGTCGTGATTGCACTTGGCATGCTTTCTGCGTACGCGCTTGGCGGGCTTTACGGCGTTGGCTTGGCAGCAATGAGCATGTTGTCGGTTGCTGGTATCGTCGTGACCATTGACGCGTATGGGCCGATCACGGATAACGCCGGAGGTATTGCGGAGATGGCAGGACTTCCCGAAAGTGTTCGCGCGGTGACTGATCCATTGGATGCAGTGGGAAATACAACCAAGGCGGTGACAAAGGGATATGCTATTGGTTCTGCGGGGCTTGCGGCGATTATTTTGTTCGCATCATACGTGCAGGAATTTGCGGATCGCGGGATTGCAATCAATTTTTCTTTGAGCGATCCGTTTGTCTTGGTTGGGCTATTTTTGGGTGGGCTTCTTCCTTATTTATTTGGCGCTGAAGCGATGCAAGCAGTGGGAAAAGTCGCAGGATATGTTGTCGAGGAGGTGCGTCGGCAATTTCGAGAGATCCCCGGTATCATGGCGGGTACAGGAAAACCGGATTATGCGAAATGTGTTGACATTGTAACTGCGGGCGCGCTTCGAGAGATGGTGGTTCCGGCACTTATTCCGGTTGTATCGCCAATTATTGTTGGCCTGGCTCTTGGGCCAAAGGCGCTTGGGGGTATGCTTGTCGGAACAATTGTGACTGGATTATTTGTTGCGCTTTCAATGACGTCTGGCGGTGCGGCGTGGGACAATGCGAAAAAATATATTGAAGAGGGGCACCACGGCGGCAAGAAATCGCTTGCGCATCAAGCGGCGGTCACCGGTGACACGGTCGGCGACCCATACAAAGACACTGCCGGCCCGGCCATTAACCCCATGATTAAGATTGTGAATATTGTGGCGCTGCTGATTGTCGGGTTGTTGGTATAGAGAGATGTAGCGCTTCGGCGCATCCTCTCTCGCTTCGTTCGGCGTCCCGGCGTGACGCCTCACTGCACTTCGGTCTCGCTCCTCCGACCGCGGTCGGAGTCCGTGCCCGCTCGACCTCGTACGCCGCTCGAAAGGATTGCGCCAGATCGCTACTGTACGTAAAATTTTATATTCAAGATCAATCGCGTTCCGTAAAATCGGAGCGCGATTTTTTGTAAAAAAAGAGCCAGGCAAGTTGAACCTGCAAGGCCCTAGACGCGGGTGAAGATGAAGATGCCGATGTACGCAATGACGAGCATCACATAGAGTACGATGAACGCACATGCAACGCTTTTGCGCATTGGCGTCTTTATCGTGTTGGTGACAATCATCGGCGTTCCTTCGCCAATGATCGTTTCCCACGCATTGCGGTTGCGATTTGTATATCGCGTGTAGAGAAGAAGTTCCACTCCCGAAAAGAAACCTGCGGAGAAAAAGAGTGGACTAAACTTTATCATATCCCCATACCCATAGATGACGGTAAGGATAATGATAGCGATGCAGGCAATACACGACCAGATGAGGAAGCCAATTCCCCATCTCCACCCAAACGAGAAGAAGACGCTTTTCAAAAGCCATCCTCCATCGAGTGGATTGATCGGGATGAGTTCCGCCGCACCCGCGAACCCCATGGCGATCGTTGCGAAGCGGAGTGACTCCCATCCAGTCAATTGCCAAACCGCAATGCTAAGGAGCGTGAGCACAAGACAGGCAATTGGTCCGCCCGCAATGAAGAGCGCTTCCTCTTGTCGGGTTTCGAAATCTTGGTCGGGAATTGTCGCCCCTGTGCCCGGCGTTGGGAGTGAGAGGAAAACGCCGAGGATGCGAACTCCGCAGATGCGCGCGGCCGCGTAGTGCCCGAGTTCGTGCACGATGACTTGCACGATGGTGAGTGCTCCGAGCACTCCGCCGATAATCCAGTATGCGCTAGCGACATGCCAGACGGCGCAGACCGCCATGATTACTCCGGCGATCCATCGTCGTCGGAGCATACTCCGAACGACACGTGCAGTAAGGAACATTGTTCGTACAATGGCGTCCATCGTATACTCCTTTCTTGTTGTTAAAGTTCTGTAAGTTCACCCGGCTTACTTGCGAGCGAACAGTGTACTTGTAGATGATTTTATTCTTCTTGTCAATCGTTTAGTATCCGCCTCTCTGCATGGCAGATACCTCCGCTTCGCTTCGGCGCCAGCAGGCGCATACTCGGTCGCCGACGCGCCAAAGCTGCTATGGCGACGGCGCGCGGATTGTAACTGCTGATGATCCGACCGCGGTCGGATCAAGCCAGTTACAAAAAAATATCCCCGACGCGACTTCCTCATGGTGAGGTGTCGCGTCGGGGTGTGAGACATGCCGGATGAACTACATGCCGGCAGGTGGTCCCGCGGGCGGGTAGAACGAGGTGCTGGGCATTCCAGACGGCAGACCCATGTCCGGCGATTTCCGGCGAATGAAAAAGTTTATGGGGGCGTTGTCGATCATGAGGAGATATTCCTTCCCTCCTCTGTCCGACCAGCCGTACCCCAATCCGGAAAGCGTTACCTCGTGCGTCAGGCCGTTCTCGGCATAGCGCAGGGTGATGTTTCCCGCGGTGAATGTCTGTTCCGCGGAATCGGCCTTCTCGTGCAGCACGATCTTTCCTCCACGAAGCGAATCTTGGTAGAGAGAAAGAACGGGTTGGTGAGGCGTGGCAGTTTCCCAGCGGATGATCGTGGCATCGGCGTCTGTGGAGACGACCGTGATGTTCTGCGGCGCCTCTTCCGGAGTGACGATGATCGGTCCCCCCAGAAACTTCTTCTCGATCTGCTCCGACGGCATGAGAGTGAAACAACCTCCCATGCAAACGCTGGCGATGAAAGCCAGCACAATGAACGAATTACGCATGACAACCTCCTTGTTCGAAGCGCCTCGTAACACTGGACGAGACAAACCAGATTTCTTGACTAGACTTTTCGTGTTGCCTCTTCAATGACTTTCGTCCACGTGGATGGGAATGTCGCGCCCATCGTCGTTCCGTCCCAGACAAGAGCGTGGCAGGACCAGTACGAAATGCTCTGCGCCAGTTTTTCTGGGGACACAGACCACGGTTCTCCGGGAGCGCACACTCCTCGGTATGCCGTGACGAGGTGATATGCGCCATCTTCTTCCAGCTTGGCGACTATCACAAACGTTGTGATCGCTGGGACGTCGCTTGGCGATAGCACCACAACCCGTGACGCTCCTTTTCGGTTCAGGCGTTTTGAGAAGAGCGTTTCTTCATCGGAATCGATTTGCGGTGCAGGGACCAGAGTTGCCTGTCCGAGCGGTCGCATGAAATCAACTTCGATTTCCAGACGCCTGCCATCACACGGCAAGTCGATCATTCCTGCGGCAACGGAAAGCAACTCTTGCGTTTCCGGATGGGCAGCGAGATGCTGTACGGTTTTTTCGGGGACGATCAGTCGTCCTCCGCAATGCGTTCGGTATTCCATGTTGGTATTCCTTTCTCCAGTCAGGTTTTCAAATAACACTGCCGTATCACGCGATAAAGCAACTAAGCAGCATACACTATTTTTAACTCCTTGTCAATCGTTTAAGCAAAAAAATAACCCCAGCAACCGTCACCATGAATTTGGTGTTGGTTGCTGGGGGTGTATCTAGGGTCGAGAGCCGGATTACTTCTTTTCCGGCGCTTCGGAGAACGATGCTTTCGCGCGAAGCGTTTCGAGGAGCTCCGTGAGCGCCTCGTTCAGGGAGACACGAATCGCCGCCGCGCGCGCCTGTCCGCATATTTCCGGTATGAGATCCGGGCCGCTGCTCCACCCGATCATCTCGCCATTGAGTCCGTATTGCGGGACAGACTCTACCAAAACGGCCGTATGGAGACCGTCTCCGCAATCGAAATCGGACAGAATCGTAGTGCGGACGGAAACGTAATACTGCCTCGTTTCCTCGTTCCACGACTCCTTGATCGCGATTCGGAAGAGTTCGACCCCTCCACCGAGGAGGTCGTAGAGGTAAACGCCCTCGCGCTCGAAATTCATGAGCTCGAGCCTCGACACAACCTCGATGTCCAGCGAGGTTTTTTCTTCCCCATTGATCGAAAAATCGAGTTTATCGATCAGCGGGTTCTCGGTCCATCGAGCGCCGGCGGTGACGTTGAGGAACGCCCACTCGTTCGGCGTCCATCGCACATGGAGTGGCTGGAGGTGGTACTCCCCATTGGCCGGATCGTAGTAGGGCGAAAACTTTGCACCATCCATCCCATAGGAAGAACCGAGCGCGACGAACTTCTTGTCGCTATGGCTTGGCTTCGTGTTGGCGACGAAGGCGCGGAGTTCCTCGAGCGTGGCGGGAGACTGGATGTGCGTGAGAATCTCCTCAGTCCCCGCGTGTTTGATCGGGGTGAACGTGGAGATTTGAATGACTCCCTGCCCGTAATGCGGCAGGGGGACATCGATCGCTTCCGTCACGATCCCGTCGATTCCCGCAACCGCGACGCCGGCGGGGGTAAGAGCTAGGAAAAAACTCACTAACAGGACGCTAAGTAGCTGCTTTTTCATG
>JAUSHC010000050.1 GCA_030648795.1 bacterium
GACATAGCAACTCCGAATCTTTTCCCCACCGAAATTCGTACTATCCCCGCATTGCCATTGATATTCGGATGAATACCCCACGAGGGTTTCCCACGCGATATCGCGTCCGGCCAAAAGGTCTTCCAATGTATACCTCCCAAAGGCCACATTAGGAACATTCAAAAAAACGCGAAGGCCGCCGTTGATATTATTATCGTTCTCCGGTGCACTGCTCGCGGATAAAAAACTCACACTGAATAATCCATTCCCCAGCGTATCTCCAAGCTCCTTCAAATCTATTCGTTTGCTTGGATATGCAAAAGAAAATCCATATTGTGTATTACGATACGTTCGTACGCCATCATCAATAAACCTGAAAGTCGCGAGAATATTCTCAGAAATCTTTTCTCCCTCCGGAAAAGAAATCATAAACTTCGTTCCATTATTCTCAGTAAGAATAAAACGGTGTTTTCCGGGACTCAGCGCACCTCCTTTCCCGCGACCGTCTTGTGAATACATTCCTTCCAGAGAGAACGAATACGCCGCACTCTCTCCGACAGTCGTTGTCTGCAGACGTCCTATCTTTATCAGCGGGTTCGTCTCATTTTTGTTATTTTGATATATGATTGTGGCAAAATCCTTCAAACGTATTCCGGTGGGATCAATGCGTGTTCCTTCTTTCATTGTTACCGGATTTGCCTCAACGGTAAAATACTCAGCAACATTGATATTACTCGCCTCATACTCGCTCGCCCCCATACTATTCGATCCGACCGTCAAATCTTTCGGGTATAAAAAGGAATAATGATACGCAGTGTTTGTGTAAATCGCTTTATCCGCATCTACTGCATCGACAAGAGAAACCATTACATTCGCACTCCGTTTGTCGGGCTGTCCGTCGATATAACGTACCGCCCAAACGTTGTAGTTTCCGATCTGTGGCGCGGATGTAAACCCTTTCTCGTCTTCAAGAAGATCGCACTCACCGCTCCCACCGCTTCCAGGAGCTGTCGTGCCAAGTAAAGTAACGAGCGAATCTTTCTTGTCTTCAGAAATGAAAAAATCGATTTTAGAATAACGCTGGGGCTCGTCTTTACCCATTCCATACACATCGCACCCATACGCATAAATAGGAAGAACAGAAGTCACCGGATCTCCGATAGTAGCCGAGTCACCAATATTCGTAATACGAAAATCGGCATCGACTGCCAGAGAGGCAAGGTCGTCATACGAAGAAACAACCTCTTGTTGCCTCTGACACCCGGCACCAATCAATAAAAATGTTGCAAGTAATAAAACGGGTAATAGCGCTTTCTTCATAGGATGCTCAGTATACATTACATTTAAAAAACCGACATCGGGCGGAGCAGTACCCCAATACTCAGTTTTGCATTATACTACAGAAATGAAGATTAATCTATTGGACTCCCCCGTAACCACCCCTCGCCCCTCCTTAAAAAGGAGGGGTGGAACAAAATGAAATACGTTTACTTTGGAACCTCTGAATTTGCAGCGATTATCCTTGAAGAACTGCTCAAAAACGGCAATGCGCCGGTTGCTGTTGTGACGATGCCCGACCGAAGAGCGGGGCGCGGACAATCGCTTAAGGCATCGCCAGTCAAGACGTTAGCTTCAATGCACCACATTCCGATGCACCAACCGGAAAAACCGGATGCCGCTTTACTGATGGACATGCGACTCTATGCGCCCGATCTTTTCGTCGTGGCTGCATACGGCAAACTGCTACCAAAAACCGTCATTGATTTTCCGCAATATAAAACTCTGAACGTTCATCCGTCACTGCTCCCTCTGTACCGCGGCCCATCCCCCATTCAAACCGCGATTTTGAACGGCGACAAAAAAACCGGCGTAACGATAATGCTTTTGGACGAGCAGATGGATCATGGACCACTCCTTGCAAAAGAGGCAATCGAGATCTCTCCGGATGCCACTGCCGCATCGCTTCTACAGATACTCGCCCACTCCTCTGCGTCACTGTTAATGAAAACAATGCCGCGATGGATCACGCACGCGGTAAAAGCCGTTCCCCAAAACGACAGCGAGGCGACCGTCACAAAACTGCTCGCCAAAGAAGATGGCCATATCGACTGGATGCAATCCGCGGAATACATTGAGCGACACGTTCGCGCCATGACGCCGTGGCCCGGATCATGGACGCGCATGCAAGACAAGACATTAAAAATACTTCGAGCTCGCGTACTATCAACATCTTCCAACCATCCAGCCGGCAGTGTTTTGGGATTAAAAAACGACCTTCTTGAGATCGTGTGCGGTTCTAACATACTTGGCGTTTCGTATCTTCAAATCGAAGGGCGTAAACCGGTGACCGCTGCGGAATTTGTGAACGGATATCGTGGGATTATCGGGACGACGTTATTGTAACCCCCTCTCGCTCCCCCTTGAGAAGGGGGAGTATGCCCGGACGAGCCACTCGACAATATCCGCAACCCACTGCGGATTTTTTTCGAGCATTGTTGTTCCGTGGCCGAAACCATTTCCTTCCATACGCTCCCGAACAATGAGTTGTGCTGCGGCGTTATACAATTCCCGAATCGTTGAAAAAGAATACGCATCGTCATCGCTTGCAACCAAAAACAACGATTGCGTTTGTGCAAGCGCGCGAATCGCCTCAAGCGTTGCAACGCCGCGATACTCCAACCCGGGAGACAAAAGAACTACTGCCGGAATTGCATGGTGCGTGGCCGCATATCGCAAAGCAAGATTTGCACCAATACTCGCGCCAATCATATATACATTCGATTCCTCAACGCCCTTCTCTTTCAGAAACTGCATGGCGGCCTCAATATCCTTTCCACTCGCCTGATGATCTTCGTCCTCAAAATCGGTATAATAGATTCGCTCAGTCCCACGGTACGTACTCTCTCCGTGACCACGCAGATCAATCGCCAAACTTCCCCACCCTTTATCGTTTAATGTCGTTTGCATCGACGCCCAACTCTCCTTCGTAGCGGGCATCATGTGTAACAAAAGAACGACGGGCTTTCCCACGTCGCCTTGCACGTAATTCCCGACGATCGTTACATCATCGCTGGTTTGAAATGAAACTTTTTGCATAAATACAGTTGTCGATTGCACACGTGTACACCCGAAGCCAGACAACATGAGTACGGACAACAGAATGATAGCCGCACCATAACCACCCCTAAACCCCTCCT
>JAUSHC010000077.1 GCA_030648795.1 bacterium
ATATTTGTGAAAAATATTCTCCTTCCGATGAAATACTAATTAGTGAAGGGGTAAATCCATCTAGTTATTCAAAAAAGGAATGTATAAAGGATGCCACTAATGGATTTTTCTAACGATTAGCCCGTTCAAAATTTTCCAAAAAAGGAATTCCGAAACCCGCCCGCATTCCTCCCCAGACCCCTCCTGCGGGCGGGAAATCAGCCGAGGCAGGGCGAATCCATTCCCCCAGACAGATTGTTTCGCCCTGCCGAGTCCATTTTATTAGTTTTAATCATTTGGATTTTGTTCGAAATAGTTTCGAACTTTGTCCAACAGACACCGTAGCGAATTTTATGAGCAGAGGAGAGGAGTGAGCAAATAGTTTTGCTCACGTGAGGGATTCGAAGACCGCAGCCATATCCGCCGAGTGCGTGTTGACGAGGCGGATGGCGAGGGGCGGCTCTGCGACCGAGCTCTCGGAAGAGAGCGAGAGTTGTAGGCGGATCCATCACGTGAGGGATTCGAATTATTAATTCTCTCCGAATGTAGCTAGGGAAGCGTGGCAGAGTGGTCGAATGCACCGCTCTTGAAAAGCGGAGTACCTGCAAGGGTACCAGAGGTTCGAATCCTCTCGCTTCCGTTCTCTACAAAGATTTTATGAGTTCTCCCGCCACCGTCAAAATATTAAATTGACGGCGGGACCCCGTCACCGCATACTGCGGGACCCCGCTAGCAGCGGTGGCCAACGGCGGTGGGAATCTCACCCCTTCCGCCATTAAAAATGTATGCCTGATCACGGAAAAACAGTAGTGGAATGGAAATTTTCCGAGTTTGAAAACCACGAACGCGGTACGGCGTGGTATTTTTGGACAACGCTTGTTGGTGGCATTCTACTGCTCTGGGCGATTTTTAGCGGCAATTTTCTTTTCGCACTTATTCTTGTTCTTGTCGCGCTCCTACTCATGCTGTACGAACGTCGCGGCGCTCGTATCATAACGTGCGTCATCACCGATACGGGAATTGTTGTTGATGAGACGCTGCATCGGTATAAGGACATTACGAATTTTCGGATTGTGTATCAGCCGCCGACCGTAAAGAAACTGTATCTTGCGTTTCCGAGTGCGTTACGACCGCGTCTTACGATTGCAATCACCGACCAGAATCCTCTTGCGCTGCGAAAGATTTTGCAAAAGCACTTGACCGAAGATTTAGAAACCGAAGGGGAGCCGCTTTCTGACACATTGTCGCGTATTTTTAAAATATAAAAATTCCACACTATTTCTTTGCGCCCGTCGTTTTAAAACGTATCCCATAACATTTCTTTGCGCCCGTCGTTCAACGGATAGGACGCAAGATTGCGGATCTTGCAATCGAGGTTCGATTCCTCGCGGGCGCAGGGAAATGTTATGGGGTGAGCGAGGTTTCCCGCCTCTGGCGGGACCCCGCCAACGGCGGTGGCGATTCCCTGCCTGTCGGCAGGCTCGCGGGCGCAGGGAAATGGTGCGGAGTATTTTTACAATGCTGACATTAGAAACACCGATTACTGCCATTCCGCGCTACGGAAAATTGTTTGCGAAGCGACTTTTGAAACTGAAGATCACCACTGTTCGTGATCTTCTTTTATATTTCCCGTTTCGATACGACGATCTTTCAAACGTGGTGCCGATTGCTGAAGCAAAGGTTGACGCGCCCGTCACCATTCGCGGTACAATCACGGCGATTGCTAATCGTCGAAGCTTCCGCCGACGCATGTTCGTGACAGAAGCGCTTCTCCGTGATGAAAGCGGGACGATGCGTGTTGTTTGGTTCAATCAAGCATTTTTGACGCGTGTACTCATGCCGCATACGGAGGTATGGCTTTCGGGAAAAGTAGTTCAAGATGGGTACGGACTGCATCTTGCGAGCCCGGTTTATGAAAAAGTGTCCGGCGAAGCCGGACCCGGCTCCGCCGGGGAAGCACTCCATACCGGACGCATCGTTCCTATTTATTCCGTAACGCCGCCAATCACACAAAAGCAGCTGCGCGTACTCATGAAGTTGGCGCTTCCGTCTACTCCTCTTTTTACTGATGATCTTCCGGCGGTCATCACAAAACAACATCATCTTATTTCTTTGTCGCGAGCGATCCAGATGATTCATTTTCCTGAAAACTCTAAAGCGCTTGATCGAGCGATCCGTCGCATGGCATTTGCAGAATTTTTTAGATTGCACTGCCATATCCTTTCGATGCGAGCGGCTGTTCTTAAAGAGCAAGCGCCGGCAATACGGTTTTTTGAAAAAGAAACAAAGGCGTTCGTGCAGTCGTTGCCATTCCAATTGACGCAAGACCAGCGGAAAGCAGCGTGGGAGATTATCGGTGATATACAAAAGACAACGCCCGCCCGTCGCCTTTTGAATGGCGATGTTGGGTCGGGTAAAACTGTTGTTGCGGCGATTGTGGCGTTAAATATTGTGCTTTCCGGTAAACGTGTTCTTTTCATGGTGCCAACCGCAATTCTCGCTGAACAACATGCACAAACGCTTGCCACGCTTTTTGAAGGAACGGGAGTTACTGTTGCCTTACACACCGCGGCGCATAAACTTTTAAAAAAACAATTGCTTATCGCGCCAATTATTATTGGTACGCATGCATTGCTTCATACAAAAAATATTTTGCAAAACACCGGGTTGGTGATCGTTGATGAACAGCATCGCTTTGGTGTTGCGCAACGTGCGACGCTTATCCAGGAAAGTAGTGGGCTCGTTCCGCATTTATTAACAATGACTGCAACGCCGATTCCTCGCACACTCGCACAAACAATTTTTGGCGATTTTGATATTTCGTTTTTGCGCATGATGCCGAAGGGGAGGAAGCATGTCATAACGCGTCTTGTTCCCGCAGACAAACGACAAGCGGCGTACGAGTTCATTCGAAAAGAAATAGCCCAGGGGCGGCAAGTTTTTGTTGTGTGTCCACTCATTGATCCATCGGACACGCTTGGTGTGCGCGCGGCAACGGATGTGTATGAGCATTTGCGTAAAGAAATTTTTTCCGAGTACGCTGTCGGAATTTTGCATGGACGAGTGAAGGCGGACGTGCGAGAGAAAACAATGCGCGCGTTTGCGGAAAATACAATAAACATTCTTGTGGCGACGAGTGTTGTGGAGGTTGGGATTGATATTGCAAATGCCACGATTATGATGATTGAGGGGGCGGAGCGGTTTGGACTCGCACAGTTGCATCAGCTTCGCGGACGTGTCGGACGAGGGAGCGATCAAGCGTATTGTTTTCTTTTTACGGATACGGACGGCGCAATGGCGGGAGAACGACTGAAAGCAGTTGTTCGACTGCAGGATGGGTTTGCGCTCGCCGAGACGGATTTACAATTACGCGGTCCAGGGGAAGTGTTTGGCGTCGCGCAGTCGGGGTACATTGATTTTCGTTTTGCGCGATGGAATGATCTTGCGCTCATTAAAGAAACGCGAGAAGCGGCGATTCGTTTTTGTACAACACTCGGTGTTGTCGTGACAACACCGAGTGTTGTACAACGAGCTTGACAGCACAACCCCTTATACGCTAGTATAAGAATAATCTTACATTCACTGCTGTTGACTCAAGACAGCAAACGAACGTAAGGGCATGGTAAACTCCGCACGTAACGGGGTTTTTCTGTAGGCTTTTTTCGGGAGGGAATAGAGAAGTGGAATCCTCAGACAATGGAAATCCAGCGCTTGGTGTACAAGAATCTTCGAACAAGGTGTACGGAGAGCTAGAGCACCAGACGCTCGTCGGCATCATCGAATCCGTAAGGGAAACGGTGAAGTATATGGCTCCGATCCTAGAGCGAGACCGAGGGATTATGGAGCTTCTCGACTCCGTCGCTACGGCGACAATGGAGACAATTCGCGAAAGGCTCAAGGACTTCGGTCGCTACGTTCTTGAGCTCGAGAGGAAGTTCATCCACAAGCTCGACGTCACCATCTCTCCGAACCATCCCGATCTTCAGGGAGAGGAGAAGGAGAAAGACAGAATGGCGGCGCAGCGCCGTGTTGAAGTTCTTTCACAGGCTGCGAATGCGCTCGACAGGATTTTTAAAGCAATCCAGACGATTGCGACGAATTACTTTTCGAGCCCGTTCGATGTGGACACGCTCCTCGCCGAGCAGAAGAAGCTAAAGCTCATTCACGATGCTGATCGGTGGGTCGTGACTGGCGGCTTCTAGGGGAATGGAGCCGCAGAGATTCGATGGGCGGAGGAAGCAGTACATGCTCCCCGCCCCTTTTTTTTGTAAAAAATTCCGTTTGTCATTCTGAGGTGACAACCGAAGAATCCCACGATTGTTCGAAAACCATGGGATTGCCACGCTCCGACCGCGGTCGGAGCTCGCAATGACAAATCTCAGCAGTCTTAGGTTGAGAGAGCCTGTATAATTGTTTTTGTTTCCGGTGGGGCGATGATGTTGGTATACCCAAAACGTTTTGCTTCCGCACGGCGTTTTTCGTCAAATGGCACGCGGCGGATTTCACCTCCCAAGCCCACTTCACCGAAGACAACAGTTTTTTGTGGAATGGAAACATTTTTTAAAGCAGAGGCAATGGCGAGCGCTACGGCAAGGTCCGCCGCTGGCTCGGTAATTTGAAATCCGCCAGCGACATTCACGTAGATGTCATAACTTCCAAGTGGCAATCGCGCACGCTGGGTAAGCACCGCAATTAAGAGCTGAAGGCGGTTCGTGTCAAACCCATCGGCTCGGCGCTGGGGGAATCCGAAATGCGTTTTTGTGACAAGTGCTTGAATTTCGACGAAGAATGGACGTGATCCTTCCATCGCGATCGTTATCACTGTACCACTCACGCTCTGTTTCTGGTCGTCGAGAAAAATTTGCGCGGGGTTTTCGACTTCTTTCAGTCCATCTGCCTTCATTTCGAAGACGCCCACTTCGTCCACCGATCCGAAGCGATTTTTGACGGTGCGGAGAAGTCGGAAAAGATGCGAGCGCTCTCCTTCGAGGTAGACAACGGTGTCCACAAGATGCTCGAGTGTTTTTGGTCCTGCCACGGCACCTTCTTTCGTGACGTGACCGATGATGACCACCGGTACGCCACTTTCTTTTGCGACCTCCAAGAGTCGGACGGTAACGGCGCGAACCTGCGCGATGCTTCCCGCTTCTGATTCAACATCTCCCGAATACATCGTTTGAATCGAATCAACAATGGCAAGCGCTGGTTTTTGTTCTCGAATCGTTGCGGCGATGGTGTCGATATCCGTGACACTACAAAAAGAAATTGTTTTGCCGGGAATGTGTAGCCGATCCATGCGCATTTTGATTTGTTCTGCTGATTCTTCGCCGGAAAAATAGAGGACTGTTTTTGATAACGCCCCCAGCCCCTCCCTGCCTACCGGCAGGCAGGTTACATTAAGAGGGGGATCTCCTCTCCGAGAACTCCCACCTTCTCCCCCTTGCAAAGGGGGAGTGAGAGGGG
>JAUSHC010000081.1 GCA_030648795.1 bacterium
AGCATCGAGATCACGATAACTCGGAATCGACGTTTCGAAAAAGTGAAAAAACAGGTTAGCGATCCGCTCAAATTCATCCTTTTGCATAACGCACCCCTTATCTATTATGACTTTGGGAAGGTTCAAACCATTACATCGCACTCATATGATGAAGGAAATGTCGGATACTGTCAACCGATTTAAAAAAAGCCCAGTAGCGTACGCCACTGGGCAAGATTGCATGAAGCATCTTTTCGTTTCGAGTCTATCGACCGATTCCGAGAAGGACACGGTCGAACGGCTCGAGTGCAAACGCTTTTTGCGTTTGAAGGACATTCAAGACCGCATTCCGATCCAGTTTCAAAAGCATTGAACTGGTATCGGGGAACGGCTTCGGATTGCGCAATTCTTGAACAGCTTCCTCGGAAAGTGGGAGATGAATCATAATCTTCTCTCCGCCAAAGTTAATACCGAGTGCCTTCGCGTCTTCGGGATGCATACGGACAACTTCTCCGTCGATGACCCGCTGTTCGAAGGACTGCACACGCTGTTCATTAGTGACAATCAGCACGGGACGCGTTAGTGCGGTGCGCTGCAATGCTTGTTGCACCGATTGCGGGCTCGGCTCTTGATTCATCAGAGTTATCGCACCGCGGATTGTTTCCGTCTCGCCAGCCAACTTCAGCTCCTTGACAAGGAATGCGCTCTGAAGTTCTTGCGCCATCGACCGCGGAAGACCGATCGTCCCGCGAGGAAGCTCGGAGTCCGGGATGACAATCCCGCACGCTGAGTAATCAACGCGCTTCTGACCGGTATACTCAATCGCCCGAAACAGCTCTTCGTTAATGCTGAAGTAAGGTTTATTCGTCCCTTCATAACAGAGAGGGGTATCGTCGTTGCGGTTATCGAACAACCACTTTGTCCCCACCTGGAGTGAGGCGTGTAATTCGGTAATTTCTCTTTCAGATCCTCCATCCCGAAGCAGTGTGCAAAGTTTTCCGTTCATATCAATGAGTGCCCTGTAGAGCGTTGTGGTGTCGCTAATCGCTATATTCCCATCCGCGGTAATCACCCACGGCCGGACTTCTTGCGGAAGCACGGGGAGAACAGAGAGAACGATTCCCGTTGTATCAACTCCGCGCTCTTCAAGAATCCTTTGTATTGCCAATGGACCGGCGTTGGGATCGAGCGTATTTCCGTCACCGACAAAATGTATGCACTCTTCCACTTGTTCTTCCGTCCATCCAATAGTTTCCGCAATGAATGGAAAATGCCAAGGATGAATGACCGGAAGCACAAGATCGATATGCCCAAAGCGGAACAATCGCCGCTGACATCTTTCTTCGATCGCAATACCGCATACATTGCAAATGCGATTATCGTATCTCGGACTCCATCGACGTCCGCAACCGCATTCGTAGTCTTCTGTCGGACCAAAAATGCGCTTACAGTACAATCCGCCTTCACGCGGTTTGAGATCAGAATCTTCCATAAACGCACCGCGCTCCGTCACATGGCCCGAAGACCATGAACGGATCGTGTCAGAACTTGCGCGGCGTAGGCTCACGGAAACGCCATCTTCCATACACGTAGCATTGCGAAGAGGAATTGTTCGCCCATCAGCCATGTGCAGCATCGGATCAAGA
Source organism: bacterium (assembly GCA_030648795.1). Lineage (GTDB taxonomy): Bacteria > Patescibacteriota > Patescibacteriia > JACQSD01 > JACQSD01 > JAUSHC01. The sequence goes on from JAUSHC010000081.1 coordinate 1,626, forward strand.
CACAGACAACGCAGGAACGCGTCGATTCGGCGCGTGGTGTCGGGAAGTTCGAGTTGTACAGGCTTTCCATCGACCATTGCCACGTAAGCGTTGTATCGCCCCACAGCAGCGTCAGACTTAATCGAAAGGAGCTCGCGGAGAGCTGTGGGGAAACCAACACGAACCATCTCCTGCGCAGTCTCTCGGGTGATCCATTGACCGTGGACGAGATCCACTCCTCCCATCGGCATCCCTTCAAGTGAGTAGCGGCCGGTGCTTCTAACACTAGCCTTCTCTTCTTGCTGCAACGTAATCTTCTTGAGAGTCAAATGGTCTCCCAGCATACTCCCCAGACGATCGTCATACGACTGCCGGTGAAGAGGAATTGCGGAAGAAGACGTTCCGTGACAAAGAAGAACGTCCACGGGCTTTTCATGGAAGCGTGGCATATCCTTTTGCGGAACGATGCGCGCTACCACAATGGAGTTTTCCTTGTTGTCTTGAAGCACATCGCCAACGATCAGTTCCCGTCGAATCATCACATCGATCGTAACGATCGCGGTAACGTCAGAAGGAAGCTCGTCGTGGAATATTCTTTCGAGCTTCGCCTTACAATGGGGACAGGTTTTACGGTCCTTGGTAAGGATAAGATCCCCACACGTGACGCAGAAAGCGCGGCAAAGCGCCTTGACGTCCACCCCACAGACCATCCCGGAGTCGCGGTAGTCATAGGAGAGAGACGTATCTTGCATCAAGCGCCCTTTCCCACCAAAAATTGAAAACAGTAAACCCTCTTCTGCGTTCAGTTCTTGCTTCTCTTGGGGTATTCCCTTGCTGACAAGAATATACCCTTTCTTCACTTCCGTACCGTTCCGAATGATTCCCTGCGGATTCAGTTCGGGGCGCGGCCTATCGGGAAAGCGCGTTACTTCCGTGGTGATTTCTTCGCGAGAGACTCCCGTAATAGTGTGCTGGAACTGAAAAACGGGAGTCGACGTAAAGAGTCGTTCGCGCATAACCCGGTCCGAGACTACTGCAACGCCCGGAGCCATATCCGGAAAAGCCGGATTCGATGCAGAAACAACCAGTACCTTCGCTGCATGATCGAGTCGCATGAAACTCTCCTTTGACCTTACTTTCGTAAGGATTTGAGTGGCCTTGATTTCTCAAGGCAAAATAGCCTTAACTCTCCTTTCTGTGATTTCAAAAAACGAACAGTACCCGTGCGGGAAAAACTTACTACATTTCCCGGCTCTTGTCAACCTCCTCGAAAAATCACGCATTCAAAAAAAAGCTCACGGGGTAAGCCGTGAGCGTGAGTGTGTCAGAGACGAGTGAGCGAAAAAGTCAGAGCATACGTATGCATTTCTTCGACGATGGTCCTACAGGAACCGGGACAAGCACGTGGCCGATAGCGCGACCAGGTACGGTGGACTCAATCACTTTGTACTCGGCGTACATCTTTCTTTTGCTGCAGGGCAAAATCATGCGCACGATCACCCGATCGGGTATGCCGCTTCCTTCGATATAGGAAACGACCTCGTAGATGACCCAGCGTCCTTGCAGAGCCGGATCATCATCGAACGAATCGAGTGGGCGCTCTTCGCCCGTTACTGCAGGATCCGTTGTCGCTTGTTGTGTCATACCGATTCTCCCTCATCTTTCCTTGCGAGTGCTATCATTTCCACAAGACACCCTCGTGGAATGAAACGACGCTCTGTTTTTGGTTTTCGCCTTTCGTACCAATCGAGGAAACGAATGCCGAGCCAACAGAGAAAAGAGATTGCTGCGAGCGATCCAACAATAATGCCAAACCCTATTGCTGTTGCCATGAGCCTCCTCACGTCACGACGTTCAAGTTTTGGCCTATGCCCATCTTCTTCTTGAGCGCCTCATCCATATAGGCGCGCGTAGCATCTTGTCCCGTGACCTTCACGGTTTCCACGGGCTTCACGATTTCTCGTGGACCCGCCCGCACCACTTGCGTAGGCTTCACCCATGGATGGTCCGTGGCACTTCCCACTCCTTGAACGCTCATACCCTACCTCCCGAAAGGATTTTGTTTTCGCGCTTTCCACCATCGCCGTCCGAAATAGACAATGACGATGAGCGGTAACCAAATCGCTCCAAAAATCACGACCCAAATAATAAGATACGATAAAGCTTTGAATGTTGCAAGAACCCCACGGAGTGCGTTTTTTACTACAACCAAAGGTCGCCACTGATTTTGTTGTTCAATAACCGGCAATGACGCTTCATCGGTTGCGAGATTAATCGTAATCGTCGCCATGGCAACATTCTTCTCCAGATACTGCATGCGCCCTTTCAAACGATCGATATTTCCGCGCACGCGAGAAATTTCGCGCGTCACATCAAGTGTTTCCTGAATCGTTTTTGCCGTTTCAAGAATTTTCAAAAATTGCGTTTCTTCCGCTTCAAAATTCCGTAGCTGCACCTGTGAATCGCTATACTCTTCTGTCACGTCTTC
>JAUSHC010000082.1 GCA_030648795.1 bacterium
GCCATCGCTGCGCTTGACCTCTTCCTTCTCGGATGTATGACTGCTTTCTGGTTTTTTGGCGGAAGTCGCACATTCATGCATCCACTCTCCGTACTCGCCGGCATGTTTGGTGCGATACTCCCCGACGGATTGCAAGGCATCACCGAATTTTCCAATGGAAGATTTCTAAAACGTTTCAAGCACTTCCACGATCAATTTCATGTCCATACTCACGCGCATCTCCAACACTTCGTTGTTCCTTTCTCGATCGGTCTCCCAATCCAGATTATTTTCTGGTACTTGATTCAGCGGTTTGTCGGGACATAACATCATGATAGACCGCGAGCGTTTCCCGCGCTGCTTTCTCCCACATAAACTCTTTCGCGCGATTCATCCCGCGCGTTTTTAGTTGCTCACATAATTGCTGATCACTCGTTACGCGTTCCATCGCTGACGAGATTTCAGCAACGCTTTCCGGATTCACAAACACTTCTGCGTCACCAGTAATTTCAGGAATGCTCGACGTATTCGACGTAATCACCGGTGTGCCCATTGCCATTGCCTCAAGCACCGGTAACCCAAACCCCTCATACAGTGACGGCCACACAAAAGCCGTTGCGTTTTGTAGAAGCGCAATTTTTTCCTCTTCGCTTACATACCCAAGATACTGCACACTTCCTTTCCCCAATTTCAAATTCGCCCGTTCGATTGCCATAAAAATTTCGTCGTTGTTCCAACCAGTGCCGCCGGCGAGGATCAACGTGAAACGTGGATCGTGAAACGTGGATCGAAATTGAATAAAAGCATCTATCAATCGCACGAGGTTTTTTCTCGGCTCAATCGTACCGACGAATAAAAAGTATGGTTCCTTGCTGTCGTTGCGCCTGTCCGCCTTTGGCGGGAGATCCGAAAAAACTGTGGTAATCTGACGCGAAGCGTCATCCCGAGCTTGCCGAGGGATCTCATGCCCTTGGGGATCCTTCGATTCGTTCCACTCACTCAGGATGACATCAGGTTTACCTTCGTAAATAACCATAACCTTCTCCTCTGACACATTAAAAATCCGCATGATGTCTCGCTTGGTATTTTGCGAAACAGCAATAAGCTTCGTTGCGCGACGAATACTTCGTGGCACAGTAAATCGCGTCGAAAACCACTGCCGAAGACCACTGGGGAACCATTCGGGATGATCATAGATTGCAAGATCGTGCACCGTCCACACGTTCTTGCCTCGATACCCAAGTGGCAACGGATGCGCCGGCGAGTGAAATAAATCCAACTTCGCGTGACGCAGTGCTCGAGCAAGGAACCAATGCGTCGTCAAAAATGGTATACGCGACACAGAAAGGAAAACAATCTCCACATTCTCTCTTCCAAAAACCTCTTGTACTGTTCGCCCATCATACCCAACTGTTTTTACCCGCCCATCTAAAAACAACACATACGTGTTGTTTTTATCAATGTCTAAAAGATGCCGTACGAGCTCGTAGGTATAATGCGCCGTCCCCGCGAGCTCGCAAGTATCTGGACTCAAAATAGTTCTGCAATCAATTCCAATGCGCATTATTGCAAAAGCTTCAAAAACTTCTCCTCATCTTTGAATGGTCCGACCATAGCGAAATTGATTATGAAAAAGAAATTTTTACTCGTGCGCCAAGTGCTTTTGCAGCCTTATCAAGAAAGAGAAGAGTTGGATTATAGTTACCAGATTCAAGACGAGCAATAGCGGACTGTTTCGTTTTCATTCTCTTCGCAAGCGCCGCCTGCGTCAATCCTTTTTTGATTCGCCTCTCAATAATCGCTGCCGCCAATGCAAACTCTGGCTCGAGCGCATCGTAGGCATCACGAAATTCTTTGTTTTTAAGTAGTTTTGCGCGTAGGTGTTTATAGGATTCCATATATATCAAATATAACGTATAGGTTATACTTTGTCAACCCCGTTAGAAGCAAGGCGCCCCGAGGTGCCTGTAGCACTACCGTTGGCAGGGCGGCTTCTAACGGGGTCAAGTGCCTCTAATTTCTGGCGGGCAGTGAACAACTCTTGAGACGGAATACGCTTAGATTTTTTGACATACCCATGCAAGAGCACGGCGGAATTTTTATGGAACGCATAAAAAATACGTACCTCTTGATTTCCTCACGAACGCAATTCAAATAATCGATTGCCGATGTGTTTACTGTGCGGCATTCCAAGTCGATTACCAAATCGTTCAAGAAGTTGGAAAGTCCTAAATACTTTTGCAGATGTTGGCATCTCAAGCTGATCTACGAATTGTTTTATATGTCTGTCAAAAAATTTTACATCCATAGTATCAACGCAACAACTTCAAGAATTTTTCCTCGTCCTTAAATGGACCGATCATGGCGAGGTTGGCTCGACGCATGTCAATGAGATCGTGAGCGACCGCCTGTACTTGTTCGCGTGTTACGGCAAACACTTCTTTCAATTTCTGTTCTGGAGTTTTTAGTGGCTGATCGAAGAGCGCCTGTTTCGCGTACCAATCAACCACCGCGCTTGTTTCTTCGAGTGCAAGCGTCGTGTGTCCGCGCATGTAGTGCTTTGCCTTATCAAGTTCTTTTGCGGTCACACCTTTGTCGCGAATAAGTGCAAGCTCTTTAATGATGGTAGTAAGCGCAAGTTCGATGCGTGACGCATCAAGTCCGGCAGACACCGAGAACCCTCCCGTGTCTTCATAGACATCAAGGCCACTCCGCACGTAATACGCAAGTCCCAATCGTTCACGCACCGCGATAAACAATCGCGAGCTCATATTCCCGCCCAAAATCACGTGCAATAATTGTGCCGCCGCAAGTCGCTTGTCACCATGTTTGAATCCATAAAAACCAAGCGTCATGTGTACTTGCGTTGTCTCTTTGAAACTGACTTTTACGCGTGGCTTTGTTTGTTTCGCAACGAACGGTTCATACTTCTGCCCAAACGGTTTCTTCGGAACGCGGAAATATTTTTCGACAAGTTTTAAAGTTTTCTCATTCACATTTCCGGCAACACCAACGAGTACGCGCCCGCTGTGATAATAGGTATCGCGATAATCGAGCATATCTTTTTGTGTCATGCCCATCACCGTTTCTTTCGATCCGCTAATAAGCCAGCCCAACTTTGATCCGCCATACAGCAACTCCTCATATACGTCTCCAATGTGTGCCATTGGATTGTCTTCATACATGTGAATTTCTTCAACAATAACATTCTTTTCGCGTTCCAATTCTTCAGCGGAAAGCGTTGCATGAAGTAAAAGTTCGCTAAGCATTTCTAAGACAAGCGGCATTTCTTCCTCACTCGCTTTGATGTAATATCCCGTATGATCTTTTGACGTAAACGCATTATACTCCGCGCCAATCGAATCGAGCGCGTGTGAGATAGATAAAGACGTCGGCCACTTCTTTGTGCCTTTAAACATCATGTGCTCCAGCACGTGCGAAAGCCCGTTTGTCCGCGCCGTTTCATACCGCGACCCGACTTTCACTAAAACCAATGCCGTCACCGCCTTACTGTCTTTAAATGGTGCTAGAATTACTCGCGTGCCGTTTGAAAGTTTGTGTTGTGAGAACATATAGAGATACTAATATACTAATGAGTACGAATGTTACGAATGAATACTAATATTTTTTATTTTCGATGCC
>JAUSHC010000003.1 GCA_030648795.1 bacterium
GTCCGGAATTTTTGTCACTCATGGTGAAAGCAGGCGCGATCGTGACCGACGCAGGAGGAATTTTGTCGCATGCCGCAATCACCGCTCGGGAATTGAAAAAACCATGCGTTATCGGCACAAAAATCGCGACAAAAGTGTTCAAAGACGGGGATAGAGTAGAGGTGGACGCGGAACGTGGAATCATAAAGAAAGTATGAAGAAATATCAGCTGACACACGAAGAATACGCGGTAACGCCACTCACCATCTCGTCCAATCACGCGGGGTGGGCGTCACATGTGCTTGTAAAACTCCTCGACGGTAAGAGCATCGCGCGCGATACGTTCTGTAGTCACGAGGATAATGGTTTGCGTTTTTACTGCGATCTTTCTTTACAATGGCAAAAAGCGTCGGAGTATGTCATCGAAAAAATACAGCGCGAAAAACCATTTGTGGCACGAGTAAGGAAGATGTCCGAGAAATTAGCGGCGACGCTTATCCGTACTATTCGCACGACAGAAACGAAAGACCTCTCGCGATGGACAAATAGTGCGCTTGCGCGTTTTTTATTGCAAACACATTCAATTTCTGCGGATTTGAGTTCGTACGGGTATATTCCTGTGCTCGTTGATATCGTTTTTGAAAAATACACACATCTTCTGAAAGGTATTGTTACGAAAGCGTTAGAACAAAAAAAGACCTCGCTTTCAATTCCGGAAGTTTTGCATACGCTCATGTCGCCGCTCGAGCGCATTCCCTCGCGGCAGGCACGTATTGACTTTTTGCAATTTGTTCTGCAGATAAAAAATCCGAAAAAGTTTTCCTTGCGAGAGAAAAAATTATTTGATGCATATTATACGAAATGGTTTTGGGTGGGTTTTGGACAATTGGGGCCGCGCCTCACGAAGGAACAACTAGTACACGATTGCATGACGACGGTGAAGAACCGAGCGAATGCAAAGAAAGAATTACAGGAACTTCTTAGTGCCGCGACCGTACTTGCAACAGAACAGCGTCAGCTTGCTTCAATACTTTTACTTTCGCCCGCCGAGCAGTATCTTTTTTATATTGCGCGGGAGTTTACTTATTTAAAAGGATTGCGCATGGAGGTGTTGTTTGGAGTGTGTGCACAGTGGGAGCGTGTATTGCGTGAAATGGAGACGCGTCTTGGCGTGCCAAAATCGTTGCTCTATTACTGTTCAGTTTCCGAATTGACGCGGTGGCTTGTGAAAGGCAAAGGGGTTCTGTTGCATATCCTAAAAGAACGAAAGAAATTTTGTGTATGGGTGCAATTTTCAAAAACCGCTGAACGTATCTATGTCGGGCGGGAGGCGCGTGCATATATTCGCACACACGCCGAGGAAGAAACGAAGAATTTCGTAAATGTTTTAGTGGTGCATGGCACGGTCGCTTCGCCCGGGTATGCGAAGGGGATTGTGAAAATTGTGAACAAGGTGGGGGAGATTGGAAAGGTTTGCGAGGGGGACATTCTCGTTTCTGTTGGGACAAACCCATCACTCCTTCCCGCAATGAAAAAAGCCGCCGCGTTTGTGACGGAAGAAGGCGGCATTACGTCACATGCTGCGATCGTTGCGCGCGAAATGAAAAAACCATGCATCATCGGTACGAAAATCGCGACGAAAGTTTTCCATGATGGCGACATCGTGGAACTTGATACAAAAACAGGAGATATTCATAAGATAGCGTGAGCATGAGTATGACAGCACGACAACAAAAAATTTGGCGGAAAAATTTTAGCATCCAGCGGGTCGATTATCAGATGCCGTATGTGGTAATGGAAGAATTTTACCACATGCAGAAGCGATTTCCCGGTCGTGTCTATATCACGGAGGCCATCTGGCTTACGAAGCAAGGCGAGAAGATAGCCACGTATTTTCGAAAAGACGAATTGCGTGCGCTGACCGACGCGACGTTGCGAAAAATTATCGAGGATCCAGACGCGGCAGATGTATTGCATAAAAAGACCATCCAATATAATCAGGAATATTTTTCTCTCTCGCAGCAATTTGAAAAAATGCAATGGCAGAAAATGAGTGCCCGTGAGCTTGTGTCGTGGTATGAGCGTATTGTCGCGTTGCAACGCATAAGTCATAGTATTTCGCTTTCGACGACATGGTTTCTCGATTCCGATGGCGAGGATTTTTCAAAGTATCTTTTTGGATACCTTGAAAAGAAGATACGGGATCTTAAAAGAAAAGATAGTGCCGCAAGTGTTTTTAGTGTTTTGACGACGCCTCTGCGTGACAGTCTTGCGCGCGTTGAGGAGAAGGATTTATTGCGCCTCTGTTTAAAGATACAACAATCAGGAAAAGCGTTCTCTATAATGCGAGCGAAAGAGTTTACGGGGAACGAGACGCAATGTGCAATGCTTCCGCCGGCAATTCGCAGCGCGTTCGTGGCGCATTACAAGAAATGGCGCTGGGTTCCCTATACATATAACGGGCCGACATATGGTATCGATTATTACGCTGAAGTTGTTTCCGGTCTTCTGCGACAAAAAGTACAGGCGCAAAAACTTTTACAGAAATATGGCGATGCGCACGCAATAAATCGGAAAGCGCAGTCCGTACTGGTGAAAAATCTGCATATTGATTCGCATTGGTGGAACCTTTTTCGTATTGCGCAAGATATTGTCTACATTAAGGGGTTTCGGAAGGATTGTTTATATTATGGAAGTTATGCGCGTGACCTTCTTTTGGAAGAGGTTGCACGACGATTGCATATTACCCGTATGCAGGCGAAGGTCGTCGGAGTTATCGAACATGCCTGACAGCGGTTCGAGAACACCACCGTGACCCACCATAATGACGACATCTACATCGGACTCGTCGAAAACCCTAAGGGAGCGCTCCTCGACGTCGCTAAAGCTCTCGACATTCTTGGGAGTGTTTTTTTTCCAGGCTGCAATAATGCCCGACTCGGGGAGATGTCCAGCCTTCATCGCTGCGGCCAAACCCTTAGCAGGGTTGAGACGCTCGTCGGTGCCCCCGTTGAACTTGATTCCCAGAATGGCGGCGATAAAACCGCCGGTCTGGACTGCTCGTGGCTCTTGCGATGAGCAGATCTTCACCTTAACCTTGGTGAGGTCGATGCCCAGCGTGGTGAGGTCTGCCTTGATGGCGTTCGCGGCGCTGATAGCCTTCGCGATGCCTATCAGGGTTAAGACGTTGTCCACGTGATCCCCGTGCCTCACGCCATACCCGAGTCTCCCCATGATGTACCTCCAGGTGTTGGGGGTTTGTGGTTCTCCTATTGAACCGAATTTGTGAAAGACCCAAATGCAGTTGGGCGACTGGCTCTACACGACTATTTCAGCGTAGAACGTTTGAGTATACTGTAGGGCGTCGGATTTGTCAAGCGTCGCGTTGTGTCGAAAAGAATACCAAAATATCCGCGTTAGGCGGATTCGAGCCAGTTACAAAAAAACCGGCTGTTGAATCTCACATGAGATGCAAGTAGCCGGAGGTGTCTTTAACCCGTATTGTTCATGATTCGGGAAAGAGCGATTTTTCCGTGAGATCGACGAGCTGGGCGAGCAATGGCGCAGTGATTTCAGTACCGCAAAAGTGGTGAAACCATGATGCATCAATGAGGCGCGGATGGAAGAGCTCCAGAAGCGCTCCGCCGTCTCGAGGTGTACCGCAAAGAACAAGTACTGGTTTTTGTTCGCCAATGTCGAGATTTTCGGCGATAAGCGATGCGGCTCGCGCCTTGTCGCTTTGTCGGTTGCCTAGTATGACGATGAAGGCATCGTAGTGATAATTCACTTCCCCAGCGGAAATGCTAATTACCTTTCCGTGAGCGTTATGCTTTTTAAGCATGTCTTTTAACGCTGTCGTAAGCTTATCTTCCTCCATTTTTACATCAGAGTACCAGATTTGTACGAGGAACATGACGCTTCTCCTTCCTACTTTTGGGGTTTTGTAAGTGCATCGTGCCAGAGTGTGCGTGGTTTGTCAATTTTACTTGTTCTGCTATAATTTTCTTATGTCTATCAAGAAAGCGATACAACGCGAGGTTGCCGTTGCATTTCCGACGCGCTTTGGAAAATTTACCGCCATTGCCTATAGCGAGATCGGGCATGCAAAAGATCCTTTGCACATTGCGCTCATAAAGGGCAAGGTAGCGGGAAAGAAAAACGTGCTCGTCCGCGTACATTCCGAGTGTCTCACAAGCGAAGTGTTCGGGTCACTCCGGTGCGATTGCGGTGAGCAGCTTGCGAAAGCGATGAAGCGTATTGAGGCGGAAGGGCATGGCGTCGTGCTCTATATGCGTCAAGAAGGACGGGGGATGGGGCTCATGAATAAAATGCGTTCGTATCGGTTGCAAGATACGAAAGGGTTGGATACTGTAGAAGCGGCGAAAAAATTGGGGTTTAAAGCTGATCTTCGCGATTACACGTTTGCCGCGCAGATTCTTGCGGACCTTGGGCTCTCAACAATTCGATTGTTGACGAATAATCCGAAGAAGGTTGTGGGGCTCGCACAATACGGAATCTCGGTTACAAAACGCTTGTCGCTTGAAGTTTTGCCGAACGCAGTGAATAGATCATATTTAAAAACAAAAAAAGATAAGCTTGGACATCTTTTAACAAACATATAATTTTATGACTCCACAACATATTAAATTTTTTAAAGAACTTTCTAAAAATGACGTGCATATTGCCGGCGGGAAGGGGGCAAGCTTAGGGGAGATGACGCGGGCGGGGATTCCCGTGCCGCCGGGGTTTGTGCTGACGCGCGCGGCGTTTGATCGGTTTTTGGAAGAGACGGATTTGGATGTTGAAGTGGAAGCGGAGTTGCGCAAGGTGAATTATAAGGATGTGAATTCCGTGGACAAGGCATCGAATGTAATTCGTGATCTTATTCACGATGAGCGGATGCCGAAAGATTTGCAAAAAGAGATACTTGGCGCGTATAAGAAATTAAAAGCGAAAGATGTTGCCGTACGTTCTTCGGCAACCGCAGAGGACTCATCGCAAGCATCATGGGCGGGAGAGCTCGAGACGTATTTGAATACAACGGAAAAAAATTTGATTGGCAATGTGAAGAAATGTTGGTCGTCGCTTTTTACTCCGCGCGCGATTGTGTATCGCAACGAGAAGGGGATGCGTAAATCAAAGGTGAGTGTGGCGGTTGTCGTACAGGCAATGGTGCAGGCGGAAATTGCCGGTGTCATGTTTACGGTGCATCCCGTGACGAAGGATCATAACCAGATGATTATTGAGGCGGTGTGGGGCTTGGGGGAAGTATTGGTGGGTGGGCAGATCACGCCGGATAGTTATGTCGTGGACAAACGCGACTGGTCACTCATTGATGTCACGGTTGCGCCGCAGGAGAAAATACTCATACAAAACCCTTCGACAAGCTCAGGGCAGGGAAAGGGGGGGAACGCATGGGTGCGCGGACCAAAAGCGAACGTGGACAAACAAAAACTTTCCGGCAAAGAGATTGTGGCAATCGCAAAACTGGGGAAAACAATAGAAGCCCATTACGGGCTTCCGGAAGATATCGAGTGGGTGTATTTGAAGAAGAAATTCTACATCGTTCAGTCGCGTCCGATTACGACGTTGTAGGAGGAAGGCCGAGCTTTTCTCTGATTGTTGCTATACTTTGTTGATCTTCCTGCGCAAGAGCTTCTCGCAGAGCTCGCAATTCATCTATTCTTTTTTTAAGCTCGTAAGCCGTACATCATCTTCATGTAAATCATTTTCGAGCTTTTTTATCAACGCATCAAGCCCAAGAAGATCGAGTTGGTCGAGCAGTAAGGTCGCTTCTTTTGGGAGAGGTAACGAACTCATATTTTTTCTTGTTCGAGATAAAGAATAAGCGCTTGAAGTTCTTGCTCGGTAAGAAAGGCGGTGAGATCTTCGAGAATTGATTGGAGCATTGTTGTGTCAGTTGTTATACGTCGGCGCCGACCAGTTCTTTTTCAGATTTTTTTGCCGTATATGCAACTCCGGTTACCTTTTCTATGAGCGCGAAAAACGCTTCCTTCTTTTTTAGAGAAACATCTTCAAGGTTATCAATTGTTTTTAAAAGCTTGATCACCTCATCGTGGACTTGAGGGTCTTCTGCCGCTTCGGTCAGAGAGTCAACAGGAACTTCTTTCTTTCCAAGGAGCCCCATTTTTTCTTTTGTCGCGCTTTTTGCGGCATCAGTAATGGATCGAACCATATCAACAGCGTCAGTTACGGCGAGCGATCCATTTTCTTTGAGCATGTCTTTTAATGAGATTTTTGCTACTTCAATAACGAGCTGCGCACCAAGTGGATCTTTTTTACTCACCGCTTCACGTTTTGCAAGAATAAGATCTTTTTTGATATCCCCGCTAACATCAAGCATATCGAGCGCATCTTGTTTTAAATCAAGAAGATCAGCATAAGGGTGATCACTCAAATCTATGGTAATTGTTTCTCGCTCTTCATTTTCTCCTCGCGTTTCAGTTTGTTGATCTTCGGGAAGTTCATCATTTTCAGTTGGTTGAGCGGTGGATTTTTCCTTGTACTTTTCTTTTGCAAGACGGACGAATTTTTCTCGTTGTTCATGCGTTTTAATCCCAAGACTATCAAGCGACGCCCCAAGTTCTTTGCCAACCTCTTTAAGATGAATATCTTCTTCCGGTGTTCGTTCTTTTCCGTACAGAGTAAGAAATTCACCAAGTTGCTCTTTAATTTTTTGACGGATTTCCGTTGAAGCGGGAGCGCGCACTTCTCCAGTTTCTTGAGTTTGCGCAGGCATTTCTTTTGTTTCCGTTGACATATTTTATTGAGATTATCTGGTAATGATAAGGGCATCATAGCATCTTTTTGACGCAAAAGTCAACTCGGGGGTATACTAACTGGCGATGAAAATAGTTTTACTTAAAAGTGTGGAGAAACTCGGACTGGAAGGTGATGTGTGCGACGTTACTGAAGGGTACGCCCGCAATTTTTTGTTCGCACGAAAACTTGCCACATCCGCAACTGCCGAAGCCCTTGCAAAGGCGGCACAACTGCGAAAAGAGCGAGAACATGGTGCAGAGCGTGATTTGACGCGCATTGAAAGTCGAGCTTCCCGTCTTGATGGGTTTGAGCTGGAATTTAAAGAAAGAGCGAATGAACAGGGTACGTTATTTGCGGCGGTGACTGCGGCAAAGATTGTTTCGACGCTTAAGAAAAAGGGTGTGCCGATTGATGAAAAGAACATTGTACTCCCACATCCGTTGAAAGAAGTGGGGGAGCACGAGGTGCGATTGCAGTTTTCCCATGGACTTGAAGCGACCATGCGTGTTATTATAAGCGCAGTATGACTAAATTTATTTTCGTTATTGGTGGAGTGATGAGTGGCGTGGGGAAGGGTGTTTCTGTTTCGAGCCTGGGTGCACTTCTTGAAGCGCACGGATATCGTGTCTCTGCCATGAAGATCGACGCGTATATTAACGTCGATGCGGGGACAATGAATCCAACAGAGCATGGGGAAGTGTTTGTAACGGAAGATGGCGATGAAACAGACCAAGACATTGGTAACTATGAGCGGTTTCTTGGTGAAAATATCCATACGACGAATTACGTGACAACGGGTCGTGTCTATCAGAAAGTCATTGAGGATGAGCGAAATTTAAAATATGGCGGTCGGTGCGTCGAAGTCGTGCCGCATATTCCCGAAGAAGTCATTCGACGTATCCGTTTAGCCGCGAAAAAGGCAAAGGCGGATATTTTTTTGATCGAGATTGGAGGAACGGTTGGCGAATATCAGAACATTTTATTTCTTGAAGCGGCACGCATGATGAAAGTTACCGAGCCGGGGAACGTCGCTTTTGTTTTGGTTTCGTATCTTCCAACGCCTCCACACATTGGTGAGATGAAAACAAAGCCGACGCAGTATGCCGCGCGTGGGTTAAACGCCGCAGGCATCCAAGCGGATTTTATCGTTGCGCGCTCATCAGAACCTTTGGATGAACCGCGTCGCCGCAAACTCGGTATTTTTTGTTCGCTTGAACCGGGTGCGATTATCAGTGCGCCGAATGTTGATTCGATTTATGAGTTGCCGCTTCTCTTCGCGCGGGAAAAATTTGGGGAGAAGATGCTCATAAAGCTTGGTTGTCGTGTGCGCACGCCGCAAATGAAAACATGGCAATCATTGGTACGCACGGTGAAGGGAGTCAAAGATGAAGTGCGCATCGCCATTATTGGCAAATATTTTCTTACGGGGAAATATACATTGTCGGATGCGTATATTTCCGTCATTGAATCGTTGAAACACGCGGCGTGGTATTGGAAGAAGAAACCGGTATTCGAGTGGTTGAGCGCTGAAGACTATGAACATGATCCGCGAAAATTGCGCGAGCTCGATCGTTTTGATGGCGTGCTTATCCCTGGTGGGTTTGGTTCACGCGGCATTGAAGGGAAAATTCGCGCGATTCAGTACGTGCGAGAGAAAAAAATTCCGTACTTTGGATTATGCTATGGCATGCAACTGGCAACGATTGAGTTCGCACGAAATGTCGCGGGACTTGCTGACGCGCATACGACGGAGATTGATCCCAAGACGCCGCATCCGGTTATTTACGCAAATCCGTACCAGATGCAGAACATCATCAACAAGCGCTATGGCGGCACGATGCGGTTGGGGAGCTATCCATGCTCGCTTACAAAGGGAACCATTGCACAAAAAGCGTATGGAGCTTCGAGAGTAAGCGAACGCCATCGGCATCGCTATGAATTTAACAATGCGTACTGGGATCGTTTGGAGAAGAAAGGTTTGCGTTTTTCGGGAATATACTCCGCGAAGAAGCTTGTCGAGATTATCGAGTTGCCATCGCATCCGTTTTTCGTTGGCGTACAGTTTCACCCGGAGTTTCAATCGCGCCCGTTCCGTCCGCACCCGTTATTTCGAGAATTTCTCAAAGCCGCCATTCTCCGAAAAAAGAAAAAATGATCCGCCTCATCAGCGGATTATTTTTTACCTATTTGACACATTCTTTATTTCTCTGTAGCGTGCAGATGCGAGGGTTTTCACTTCGTTTGTGGAAGAGGAGAAAGGAGGATCTGTGAGAGCGAAAGCTTCTTTCCCAAGTGAAACGAGCGTAGAGTTAGTGGTCATTTCGGAAAGCGAGGAGGATACCGATCGTTTAAGTCGTGCCTGTGAATGGCTCCAGGCGGCAACCGGCTGCATTTCTCGAGCTGCTTTTCGACCATCGGCAGGGGAGAAGACCGTCAGCATCACCCTAACCCTACATCCATTGGCGCAAGATGGAAAAGACATCGATATCCCGATGGAAGTAGAAACGGAGGATCGCTATCGCATTGGCAAATTCGTTGAGTTCTTTCCGAGCTTTGTGCTCTATGACGCTGTCGCCTCGAAGGAAGGTGAAGCATCGGCGCTCATACTCCAATTCGTTCACTCCAATTAAGACCCTCTTCTAACGAGACTCGCGTGGCATAAGGTAACCCCTTATGCCTTTTTTTGTAACTGGCTTGAAATTTTGGAGTCGCCACGACGAACAAAATTTCACTAGCAGTTACAATCCGCCGAGTTGTGCGCCTGCTGGCACCGGAGCCCGAAGGGCGGAGGCATCAGTCAGGTCGAGAGGCGGATCTTACATCTTACATTTAGTATCATTCAAATTTGACCGCTTCTTCTGTCTCTTGTACACTAATCCTAGTTATCAGCTAGGATTATAAATCTGTGCTAAAGATTTCAGAAAAGACCAATTTTGGCATTTTTTTATTGCTTGCAATCGCTGAAAATGAGGCGATATCGCTTCATGATGTGGTGAAACGCTGGCCATTCATGTCGCAAGGATATCTGGAAGAAATCGCCGCGACACTAAAGAAGGCAGGGCTCATTGTTGGTCGCAAAGGAAAGGGTGGGGGATATCGTCTTACAAAATCGATGAAAGCAATCACGATGCTCGATGTTATCCGCGCGCTTGATGGGCTTGCGATTGTGGAAACAAGTACACATACGAAAATGCGCGACCCTTCGACAGGCTCAGGGGGTACTTTTGTAGGTTGGTGTGTGTCACGACGGTTATGGGGGCAGGTACAGCAGGGAATTGAAAAGACATTGCGGGCAATAACACTCGCGGATCTCGTCCGTGAGTCAAAAAAATATGCAACAACTCGTCACTAAAGATATGCTTCTCGGGAGCGTTGTTGCTGATTACCCTGAAGCCGCGGAGGTCATGCTTGAATATGGCCTGCATTGCGTCGGTTGTTTTGCGAATATGTATGACACGGTGGAGATTGGCGCGAAGGTGCATGGGATGACGGACGAGGAGATAGAAAAAATGCTGAAGGATGTGAATGAGCGAATATCCAGAAAATTAACCTAATTTCTAATTCACCTAATTAACCTAAACAATGTCTAATATCCCAATGTCTAGAAATTTTAGGATTAGGGTTTGGGATTTGATTAGGTCAATTAGAAATTAGAGAACTTAGAAATTTTTATGCTCTGCATAGATAATCTTCGCATTTCCATCGAAGGGAAAGAAATCGTGAAAGGCGTGTCGCTTGCAATTGCGCCTGGGGAGGTGCATGCGATCATGGGTCCGAATGGTTCGGGAAAATCCACGCTCGCAAACGCGCTCGCAGGACATCCACGATATACGATAACCGCGGGCACCGTTGAACTTGATAGCACGAGGATTGAAGCGCTTCCGCCACATGAACGTGCGCGTGCAGGGCTTTTTTTGTCGTTCCAGTATCCGATGGAAATTCCGGGTGTGTCCGTGTTGAATTTTTTGCGTACGGCAGATGAAGCGTTGCATCCCTCAAAAGAGAAGAAAGTAACGCATCCGGGAATGGCAATGCATGCGTCATCGTTTATCGCATTTCGTAAAAAACTTGTTAGCGAGATGCAGCGCGTTGGATTTGCAGCAGATATCGTTACGCGTTCGTTGAACGAAGGATTCTCCGGCGGAGAGAAGAAAAAAGCGGAAATGGTGCAGGCGGTGATGCTTGATCCGAAATATTTGATTCTTGATGAAGTGGATTCCGGGCTTGATGTGGATGCGCTTCGTGTGGTTGCCGCGACTGCGGTTGAGCTGCAAAAAAAGGGGAAGGGGTTGTTGGTTATTACGCACTATGCGCGATTATTGCATCACCTAAAACCAACACACGTGCATGTAATGGTGGATGGGAAGATTGTGCAAAGCGGTGGAGCAGAGTTGGCAAGCGTTGTTGAACAGGATGGATATAAAAAATATGCCCAGTAACAAAACACTACACGCTGACCCAACCGCATCCGGCGATTTTCGTGAACGAGATATTTCAGTCTTTCGTACGCCCAAGGGTTTGACACGTGCGACCGTCGAAGCGATTTCTGATCGTAAAAAAGAGCCTGCGTGGATGCGCGAACGGCGTTTGCATGCGCTGGATTTATTTTTCGCGAAACCAATGCCGAACTGGGGTGCGGATCTTTCGGAAATCAATTTTGACAACATTACGTATTATCTTCAGCCGAGTGAGAAGAATGTAACGAGTTGGGACGAGGTACCGCCGGAAATGAAGCGTACCTATGATCGCTTGGGTATTCCGCAAGCGGAGCAGAAATATCTCGCGGGAGTCGGAGCACAATATGAATCCGAAGTGCTGTATCACAATTTGCAGAAACGGCTCGCGGATAAAGGCGTGCTTTTTTCCGATATTGAAACTGGACTGCGAACGCATGAGGCATTGGTGAAGGAGTATTTTGGTACAGTCGTGCCTTCTAGTGATAACAAGTTTGCGTCGTTGAATACCGCGGTGTGGAGTGGTGGTTCGTTTATTTATGTACCGCCTGGCGTTTCAATAGAATTGCCCTTGCAAGCATATTTTCGTATCAATGCCGAGAACATGGGGCAGTTCGAGCGTACGCTCATCATCGCGGATGAGGGGAGCTACGTACATTACGTGGAAGGGTGTAGCGCGCCACGCTATGCGAGCGGATCGCTGCATTCGGCAGTAGTCGAAATTATTGTAAAGAAGGGCGCGCGGGTTCGATACACGACAATTCAGAACTGGTCGAAGAATGTTTATAATTTAGTGACGAAGCGAACAAAAGTGTATCGCGATGGTGTGATGGAATGGGTGGATGGAAATTTGGGGAGTTATCGAACGATGAAATACCCAAGCATACTTTTGATGGAACCCGGTGCGCACGGAGAAGTACTTTCGCTCGCATTTGCAGGAAAGGATCAGCATCAAGATGCGGGCGGGAAAGCGATTCACCTGGCGCCCTATACGACATCGCGCATCATTTCAAAATCAGTTTCGCAGGGTGGCGGGCGGACGAGTTATCGCGGACTTTTGAAAGTTGCACCACAAGCGCATCATGTGAAATCCAATGTGCGATGTGATGCACTCATCCTTGATCCCGCTTCGCGTTCAGACACCTACCCCACGATGGATGTGCAGAACGACGACGTGGACATTACACATGAGGCAACCGTGAGTAAAGTAGGGGAGGATCAGCTTTTCTATTTACAGTCGCGGGGCTTGAAACCCGAAGAAGCGGAAGCGATGATTGTCAATGGGTTCATGGAGCCGATTGTGAAGGAGTTGCCAATGGAATATGCAGTGGAGATGAATCGTTTAATCCAACTCCAAATGGAGGGGAGTGTAGGATAATATGCAAACAGTCGAATTATTACACGAAATTGTAGAGAAGGATCGTACAATTGTAGTGAAGGCGCATGAGACGCTCGACTATTTTTTTGTGTTGTTCGCTGATGCGCCAATGGAGCGACGGATTTGTTTTGAACTTGCCGATGGCGCGCGCGCGAATGTGAAAGGGGTAATTCTCGGGAATGGAGCGGCGGATATTACACTTGAAACCGACATGGTGCACTGCGGAAAAAATACCGAAGGATTTACTACAGTAAAAGGAATTTTGACTGATCGCGCGAAAGCAACGGTGACGGGTTGGATTCGGATTCCGGAAACGGGCAACAATACGAATGCGTTTTTGGAGCAACGATTTCTCTTACTCTCAAAAACTGCACGAGCGAAAGCGGAACCGATGCTGGAAATTTTGGCAAATGACGTCAAGGCGTCTCATGCGGCGAGTATTTCTCGCTTAAATGATGAACAACTTTTTTATTGCGAGGCTCGTGGAGTTGCTCCACGAGAAAGTCGTCAGTTGCTCACGGAAGCATTTATGAATGCAGTAATCCAAAAAATTCCTGACGAGGCAGTTATTGAGATATGCCAAAACCAATTATCCAAATTCATAATTCATAATTCATAATTCATTATTCGTATTTATGCTTCCATCATTTTTAATAACCTTTCGGGAAGTGCTTGAGGCATCGCTCATCGTCGCGGCGATTCTTGGCATTCTTTTGCGTGAGGGAAAAAAGGAAGATGTGCGTATAATATGGCGCGCGATTATAGCAGCAATCGTGACAAGCATAACACTTATCATTCTTGCGGGGATTATTGGTGTGCGTTTACAGCAAGTCTATACGGGCGAGGCTGAAGAAGTGATCGAGGGCATCTTTATGTTGGTAACAGCATTTTTTATCACATGGGCAGTTGTTTTCTTGCATAATTTTTTTGCGAGCGGGCATAAAGCGATCATGACGCGCATTACGATGGCGGCGCAGCGTAATGAATCACGGCTGCTGTTCGGCTTGGCATTTTTTTCCGTACTGCGCGAGGGAATTGAAATTGCTCTCTTTCTTTCAGGGCTTCTTTTCTCTGTATCGGAATCAACTATTATATGGGGGGCACTTCTTGGAGCCATTACTGCTCTAGGTGTTGCATATCTTTTCTTTGTTGGCACTCGTCGTTTGCCGGCAATTTGGGCAGTGCAGGGAACAAATATTTTTCTTATTCTTTTTGGAGGATGGCTTGTAGCAGAGGGACTGCATGAACTGATTGAGTTCCCATTTGTACCAACGATTATTGCGGTCATCTATACCGCGATAATGTTGTATCTCATTTTTTTTCCAAAAAACAATGCGCAAACTTCGTAACGATTTTCCGATTTTGAAACGAAAAATACACGGCAAATCGCTTGTGTATCTTGATAATGCCGCAACGACGCAGAAGCCGCGTCAGGTAATTGATGCAGTGAGTCGCTACTACGCGCAGACAAATGCAAATATTCATCGTGGGATTCACACGCTTGCCGAAGAAGCGACAGAAGCGTACGAAGGCGCGCGAAAAAAGATTGCGGATTTTATCGGTGCAAAAGATCCCGCAGAGATTATTTTTGTACGCAACGCCACTGAAGGGATAAACCTCGTCGCACGGAGTTTTGTCGCGCCAAGATTATTGTTCGAGCGAAGTCGAGAACTTCTTCTGACAGAGATGGAACATCATTCTAATCTTGTTCCTTGGCATGTCTTGCAGTCCAAAGTCGAAAGTCCAAAGTCGAAAGTCTTATTGAAATTTATACCGGTAAAGAAAAACGGAACGCTTGATTATTCGAAACTGGATACGCTTATCACAAAAAAGACAGCGCTCGTGTCCGTCACGCACGCGTCAAATGTGTTAGGGACGATCAATAATATTCCGCGTATTGTAAAAGCAGCACATGCAAAGGGCGTTCCAGTGCTCGTGGATGCGGCGCAGAGCGCGCCACATATGCCGATTGATGTGCAAAAGCTCGGGTGCGATTTTTTAGTTCTTTCGGGGCATAAAATGTTGGGGCCGACCGGTATTGGCGTGCTGTGGGGTCGGCGAGAACTCCTCGAAGCAATGCCGCCGTTTTTGGGGGGCGGGGATATGATTCGGAGTGTTCGGTATGATGGGTTTGAGCCTAATGATCTTCCGTGGAAATTTGAAGCAGGAACGCCGAATATCGCGGGCGCGATCGGGCTTGGTGCAGCAGTTGATTATTTGCAAAAAATCAGCATGCAGAACATTCGTGCGCACGAAATGGTGTTGACGAAGTATGCATTGAAAAATATGCAGAAGATTTCTGGGTTGACGATCTATGGTCCGCAGGATTCAAAAAAACAAACAGGCGTGATTTCGTTTAATCTGCATGGTATACATGCTCATGATCTTGCGAGTATTTGTGATCGCGAGGGGGTGGCAATTCGTTCCGGGCATCACTGTGCAGAACCACTTGTGCGAAAGTTTGGGCAAAACGCAATGGCGCGGGTGAGTTTTTATTTGTATAACACAAAAAAAGAAATAGATATATTTATTGACGCATTGAAGAAGGCGAAAGAAATTTTTAAGTAACCCCACCCAACCTCCCCTTGAAAAGGGGAGGGGAAAAGATGAAAAGTTTCCCCTCCTTTTTAAGGAGGGGCTAGGGGTGGTTGAGTTATTCGATTATCATATGTCTGATTCACTTTATCGCGAACAAATTTTGGAACACTGGCGCACTCCGCAAAATTTTGGAAAACTTGTTCATCCAACGCACGAGGCTTTTGAAAATAATCCGTTGTGTGGTGATGAGATTGGTATCCACCTCAACGTGAATAATCATGTTGTAGGGGACATTCGTTTTTATGGCGTAGGGTGTGCGATTAGCATGGCGGCGACGTCGATGCTTACAGAGATTATTTTGGGGAAGAAGATTGAGGAGTTAAAGAAAATAAAAAAAGAAGATGTATTTAATCTTCTTGGTGTCATGCCAAGCCCTTCACGTGTGAAGTGCGCGTTGCTTGGACTCTCGACTTTTAAGAAGGCATTACAAATTTTTGAACAAACAGAGTAGCTTCATCGCGCGTGGTGATCGCGCCATTAAGTTGTTGCTCACGGAGTTCGCTTAAGATCGTTCCAACAGCACGTCCCGCGGGCATTGCTCGCAATTTCATTACTTCATTCCCATTGAGTAATGGTGGCGCGAGAGAGGATTTTTTTTCTGTGGAGAATATTTTTGCAAGTGTCGCAAGTTCTTCCCTGAAGGTGCGAAGTCGCTCAAGATCAACCGTCCCATCTTCTCGTATACTTGTCGATGCGTCGGCGAATGCAACATGAAGAAGTTTTTCTCCCGGGACGTTCGGGTTGAAAAACATTTTTTCAAGCGTGGTCTTTCTTACATGCTCCGGAGGATGATTTGGAAAGAGATGGTGGTTTACAAGCCATACGATATTTTCGTGTTTTATAGCAACTTTTGACGCAGCACTAAAGTGTAATCGTTCACAGATTGCAGCAACCATTTTTGCGCCCTCACTTTCATGATCATAAAAGGTAATTTTTTCTTTTCCGTCGGCGGTGGTTTTTCGTTCTTGCGTCTTTGGCTTTGCGATGTCGTGAAAAAGCGTTGCAAGAATGGTTTCACCATCCGGCTTTGCACCATTAAAAAAATCTTGGAATTCTTTACTCATGAGTTTCGCGAGAAGAAGGCGTGTATGCGTCCATACATCGCCTTCGCTGTGGTAGTCCCTTGATTGTTCACACCCTTTCATCGTAAGAAGTTCCGGAAGGATTTCGCGGATCGCATCTGCCTCGTCCCAAAAATCAAGTGTGCGTACGGGATCTGCCTTGAGACTTGTTATAAATTCTTTCGCGATTGTTTCGTAAGGTGTGACGCGTTCTATTTTTTTCCCAATAACAACGCCCGCTTCATTTTTTATCTCCACTTCACGTTCGTCATTGATACGTGGCATGAGTTCCCGCAGCGCTTCCCATGTATTTTTTTCAATGGTGCATCCGAGTTTTACCGCAAAGCGAAGTCCGCGAAGCATGCGTGAATAATCCTCTTGAAAGCGCTGCTTGGGATTGCGTACTGCGCGTATCTTTTTTTCTTCAAGATCAAGAAGACCATTAAACGGATCAACGACTTGATGTTGTTTGCAGTCCCATGCCATTGCATTGATCGTAAAATCACGACGACTCAAATCGTCTTCAATAGACATAGTATGATCCGCCTGCGTATCAAAATCTTTGCGCCCGCCGGTTCCTGCTGCGGTTTCACGGCGCGGAAGTGCGATATCAATAGCTTCCTCGAGCTCTGAATCATGGGGGGTGAATTTGAGTACGCCAAAATTTCTTCCTACAATTTCAAGGCTTCCTCGAGGAGCGAAAAATTCATCGAGTTTTTCCAGTGGAATGCCAGCGATAACAAGGTCATAATCTTTTGAGGCGAGTTTTCCCATCATAGCGTCACGTACGGTTCCACCGACGACGTAAACGCTTCCTTCGGGAAATGCCGCAAGAAGATCACCGATAAACGCGAGTTCTTTCTGCGCTTCAATCTTCCTTCCGAGTTCTTCGGTCGGAAGTTTTTTTTCGTGGATGATTTCTGGTTTTTCGTAGTGGTGTCGTTCCATATCAAATTATGGTAGCTTATTTGAGCGTAAAAATCAAGACAGAATCATTAATGGAATGGACAAGAGTAAGGTTCGATTCAGCTTCTTTTTTGATTTTTTCGAAGTCGGTCCAGTAATTGTTGAGCACAAAGTAGCCGCGCTTTACGCTTACGTGCTGCATAGCATTTTGCATTGTTTCTGTAGAGGGCGATTTGTAGACCATGTCGAGGTAGTATTGATAGAGTGGTGAGCCGGTTGGGATCGGATAGAAGAAAATCGAGTTTGTAGTTTGTAGTGAGTAGTTTGTAGGTTTTAGTTGGTAGTACTTCTTGAAGCCGAGTTCGTGGATTGCGGCGGCGGAGACAGATTGGTTGGCAAGGACGATGTAGTCTTCGTCGTGCGCGTCAGCATCAATCCATCGTACTGCGTCGATGTCGGCTTGACTGGTATTGAACGCATGGCTTACGGAATAGCTATCAATTTTTTGGGGATAGATGAGGAATAGGGATGCAGTGATGCCGAGTGTGAGGAGTATTGGAAGAGCAAAACGTAACCCGCCAAAATTTTGCAGAGCAAAACTTAGGCGGGCAAGCCACCAATTGATTCCGAGAAGAAAGAATGGAATGAGGAAGAGTTGGGCTATATCGAGGACGCGCCGTGCGTAGTCTGCTTGTTCATAGCCAATGAGGAAGTTGAATGATAAAAAGCCGGACATCAATATATAACTGGTGAGGAGGATGAGGAAGGTGGTGAAGAAGGATGAAAATGATGGGCGATCGGTCGCCGGATGTCCACCCGCAAAGACGCTATCAATTCCCCCTGCGAGGGAATTGCGCTCCCGCTCGGCCTCGCTCGTCCTCCGACCGCGGTCGGAGGACACCATGCCCGCTTCGGCCTGCTGCGAGGCTTTGCGACTGAACAATCCGACGCCCGCTCGCCGTTGGTGCCATTTTTTTATTTGGAGAATAAGAGGAGTGAGAATGAAGAACCAAAAAATGTTTTTGATGTTGAAGCCGTAGAAGTAGAGGAGGTCGAGTGGTGCGTTGAAGCGGTTCTCGCGGTAGATGCCACCCCATGAGAGTGACTGGAGCCACGGGAGGAAGTTTTGTGGAGCAAAGGTGATGTGGATTTGTGAGGAGAATTGGGAGGCGAGGAGGAAGGCGAAAGGGATGGCGAGGGTACAGAACATGAAACATGAAACACGTAACAGTTTGTTTTTGTTTGTTTTATATTGCCTGAGCTTGTCGAAGGCTGGTGTAGGATGTTTTTGAATATAATGAACGATGAGAAAAATACATGCAGGAATCCCCACGAGCGGATGGATAAGAATTGCTGCAGTAGCGATTAATAACTGAACGCTGAACGCTAGACGCTCTACGCTGAAAATTAACACGACGAGAAAAAGGAGTGCGAGGGAGTAGGGGGTGGTGACGGTAAATGGGGTGAGGAGGAAGGGGAGGAGCAAGAAGGTTGTCGGTATAATCGAGCGCTTCGGCACATCCTCTCTCGCTACGTTCGCCGCCCCTGCGCGTCGGCTCACTGCTTGCCTCCCGTCGCTCTCCGCCGATGCGGCGGAACCGTGCCCGCTTTGGTCGGCAATGCCGCTCAAGAGGACAGTGCCGAAGCGCTCTTTACTTTTCCACCAGCGCATTATGCTCCAGGGAAGAAGGATGGAGGTGAGGAGGGGGACGAGGAGTTTGTCTATCCACGTTACAGAGACGCCGAGAATTTTTGAGAGGAATACAACAAGAGAATATTGCCCGATGTAGTAGAGGGGTTTCGGGGTTATGGTGCCGGTTGCAGCAATAATTTTTTCAGTGGCTTGGTGGATGAAGGGGTCGAAGCCGGAGCCGAGGGAGAATATAAGAAGAGAGATGGAGAGTGTGAGGAAGGTGAGGAGGATGAGCGGGATTATTTGCATGATGGAGTGCTCAGGCGCATTCTCCTTCGCTTTCTTCGCGCCCCCAGCGTGGGCGCTCAGGGATCCGTCCTCGCTCTCCGTCGAGGCGGCGGAACCGTGCCCGCTCGGACTCCTAACCCGCTCAGGGGAATTGCGCCAGATCACTCCTTGGTAGAGTAGTATGAATGCTACAGCTCCGTAGAGGAGAAAAAAAGAGAGTGGAATGGATTCCCATGGGGAGCGCAGGGCGGTGGTGGTTTGGTGGGTGAAGAGGATGTAAAAAGCGACGGCGGTAACAATAATCAAGACGGGGTCCTGCCACGCTACACCCCCATCCGACCGCATCGTCCGCCAGCGGGCGGACTGCTGGGGCTCGACGGGGGACCCCCTCCGCGTGTCACCCCTTACCTTAAAAACAATAATCCCTAATGTAATTGCAAGTATGATAAGAATCGCGCCGTTCGTGAGCGCGGAGAGGTAGAAAAAAAGAGAGCCGAGAATGATAATGGTCGATAACAGAATGAGGAGGAGTGGCATGGGTGTGGATGTTCTGCAATGCCCTTTGGTTGTTCTACAAAACGTCAGAAAGCATTGACAGTAGGTTTTGGCTATGCTATAGTTGCTGGTTATGGTAAATGATCGTGCTCATTAACAATTGAATAAGTAGTAGAGAGTGAAGCGGCGCTATTGTTGAGGTCCTTTACCCCGTACCAGCTGAGCTTGTCGAAGCTTGGTGCGGGGCTCCCACATTATGCATGTTCATTGAGGACAACAGGAATGGCGCCGTTTCTAGCTATGGGCTAGTTATGGGTGCTAATTGAAAGCCATTTTTTTCAAAGGAGGAGTCATGGAGACTCCGAAGACCGTGAAGCTGAACGTTCGCATCAACCCGCGCTGGGCCGAGAAGCTCAACGCGGCGGGCATCACGCCGTTCGTCCGTACCGCGGATGCCGACAAGGCTCTGCGCGCGCGGCAGGCGGGCGAGGCGGCGGGCAAGGGGCTCGACCCCTTTCGTGGCGAGCGCAAGGACGCGACCGGCACGGTCCGTCCGGACTCCGGCAAGCCCGTCTTAGGATGGGACGCCGAGGGTCGGCAGAGCATCACGCTCCGCCACTTCCTCGCGGACGTCGTCGGTAACCTGCAGATGGTGTTGGTCAACGCCAACACCATGCAGAAGGAGGGGGACAAAATGTCCTCTCTGCGCATGACGTTCGCTCCGAAGGACGAGGCGGTCGTTCTGTCGCTGGAGGCGCAGGGGCTCGTCAACGAGCTTCTGAATCGGACCTACGACCACCTCCACTGTTTCCGCAATCCCGACGGGAGCCTCACGGTGAACCCGTCGCACATTGCGGAGCAGGCGGATCCTGCCGAGATCCGCGACCTCCGGATCCACACGGATGGCTCGCTCCGCTGCGAAAAGCGAAGCTAGTCTCCTAGGATTCGGAGTTGTATCCCCGGGTGAGGGGAGCTTAAATCGTTGTGAAACGAAATGAGCTCTTCACCCGGGGCTCTTTTTTTGTAACTGGCCACACGAACGCTGCTCGTGTCATCTCGAGCGAAATGAGCGAAGTGAATGCAGTCGAGAGATCTCACGCACGTAGCCATGGGATCCTTCACTCTCCGCCATCCGCCAACTGGCGGAGGCGTATCGTTCAGGATGACACTGGTTTGCTAATGTACTTCCCCAATTTTTCTTTTATTTCTTTTAACGATCCAAGCCCGAGCAGTTCTTTTGTATCATATTCCGTATCTTGCACCCAGTCGGGAATTGGTGTGCCGGTCATGATTGTGAAGAGGTGAAGCAGGAAGGTCGTTGCGTATGCAGCCTTGCCAAGGTCAAATGCTATTGCTACACCTTCTTTTGCAACGCGTACGCCATGCACCTTGGGGAGCATGCGCGCTTCTATTTTTGGTGCATTGCCAAGATGGATGAATGGAAATCGCTTCAAAACGTCGGTGAATTTTTCCGTTTTATCTGCCGTGAGAAATGATTGGTAGGGTGTGTGATCTTCTTTGCGCACAGAGAGGAGCAGCGGCAACTCTTTTGGGAGCTCTTGTTTTGTCGTGATTGCGTGCGAGAGGAGGCGGTTCGTGCAGTAGCTTGCGTACGCGCGCGCCCATAGGTCTGCCTGATCACCCATTGCCGTAATGACTTTTGCATAGTCATTTTTTGTTTTGATAAGCGTGTCGAGCATGATGCGTTCGAAACGGAAGGTGTAGGGGAGTCGATCGAATGTATTATACATTGCTTGCCAGTCTTCAAAATGCGCTGCTGCTTCTTGCCGCACTTTTTGCATTGCCGGGAGTTCAAATTGACTTTCTAGGGTGAGGTATGCGCGAACAAGTGAAGGGAGATCGCCGCGCAAAAGATACATGCCAAAGAGGTGCGCGAGAAATCGTGGAGTGCCGAAGCGTTGCGTGCCATAATAATTTACGAATCCCGTTTTTTCGTAATGGGTAAGGAGGTTTGCAAGGTGTGCGGTATCGAGGCGACGTTCTGTGCGAATAAACAGTGTGAAGCGATTGCCGCCAAGTTCACCGACGCTTACCGCTCCTTTTCCGCTCGTGATATTGCGGAAGAGAATATTGGGGAGTGCGAGCGCTTGCACTTTCTCGAGTGATGTATTGCGGATGCTTATACGCTGCGCGGTGATCGCGACCGCGTCTTTGATTCCAGCATAGCCGATTTTTTGTGGAAGGATTCCGAGCGCATCGGCAATGCGTTGCGCTGCGTCGAGGGTGGAAATGCCGACTTTCATGCAATCGGCATAGACCGTGTCACCCGCGCTTCCGGCTTCCGGAACTGCATATGCTCCATCGAGTGTGACAGGGTTTCCATTTTTTCGAATTTCTTCAACAAGAAAATCAAAAGGAGAAAAGCGAAGGTATCCCTTGGGAAGATTCTTAGGAATTGCAGTAACACCAATGCGCGTGAGGAGTGTATGGGGATCTTGTTCCTCTCGCAAGAAGAGCTCTGGATGTTTTTCGCGCTCTTCCTTCAAGAATACTTGATCTTTTTCCCAAAGTGATGCGTCGGCGTGTGATGTTTTGTTATTGGGCATATGTTTTCATTCTAGCAGTATTTTAGGGACTTGACACGTGTTTTTCTTTTTTGTATAGTGGACATTAGCACTCGCACTTGTTGAGTGCTAATCATAACTCCCCCTAACCCCTCTTAAATTAAGAGGGGAGAATCTCTATGTTAGAAGGTAGAAAAGCCGCATTATTGGAAGCAGTAGTCGCAGAACATATCCGGACAGCAGAACCGGTTGGTTCGAAATTACTTTCAAAGAAATATGGTTTTTCCGTAAGTTCTGCAACCGTACGCAATACGCTTGCCGCACTTGAACAGGAGGGGTACTTAACCCATCCGCATACCTCTGCCGGTCGCGTGCCGACGATAAAAGGGTATCGGTATTATGTTACGCATTGTATCGCAGAGAAGCCGCTTGCAAAGAAAGAAAGGACGGCGATTGAAGAGCGGTGTATAAAAAGTTCCGAAAACAGTCGACACCGCGTAAAGGAACTCGCAAAAGTGATTGCGGACGTGGCGCACGAGGCGATTCTTGTCGGATTCACATCTGATGACGTTTATTATACGGGATTGTCTTATCTGTTAGCGCAACCGGAATTTTCTGACCATGATCTTGCGCTTGCGATGTCGCATGCGTTTGATCGTCTTGATGAGACGATGGCAGAGTTTGCCACATCAGTGCACGATGATTTTGCGATTGCCATTGGCGATGAAAATCCATTTGGTGATGACACGAGCATTGTCGTTGTTCGATATGGGAAAGACGGGGATCAACTTTTTGGTATTTTGGGTCCGACGCGTATGGATTATGCGGCGAATATTGCGCTTGCAAAATATGCGCGAGAAATAATGACGAAATACTCTTATGAATAACATATTGTTACCTGAACAAGAGGAACCCAGCGTCAAAGCTGACGCGTTGACACTGGGCAGATCCGCCACAATTCCGCCAGAGGCGGATTTGTGCGGGGAACTGGAAAAGTGCCAGAAGCAAGCAGAGGAGTATTTGACGGGATGGAAGCGAGCGAAAGCGGATTTTGTGAATCGCGAGAGGGACATCGAGCGTCAGCGAACTGATTTTATTGTGTTTGCGGCTGACGCACTCTTGCGTGGTTTACTCCCAACGTATGAAGCGTTTGTGAAGGCGTGCGCGGAGATGCCGCCGGATGTTGCAAAGACGCCGTGGGGAAAGGGAGTGGCGCAAGTGCAAAAGAGCTTCGATGA
Source organism: bacterium (assembly GCA_030648795.1). GTDB lineage: Bacteria > Patescibacteriota > Patescibacteriia > JACQSD01 > JACQSD01 > JAUSHC01. The sequence goes on from JAUSHC010000003.1 coordinate 23,339, forward strand.
TTTTTTGAAAAAAGAAGGGATTGTGCGGATGGACGCGCTGGGGAAGAAGTTTGATCCGATGGCGCATGAGGTAATGGCGAAGCGAAAAGCAGATGGAAAGAAACCGGACATCATTATTGAAGAAGTGCGCGTGGGATATACGCTTCATGGAAAATCGTTTGTCACGCCAAAAGTTATTATTGCAGAATAAACATTTAAATTTCTAATTTCTAATTACTCTAATTAACCTAAAAAAATTACAAATTCCAATGTCTAAATGGTTTGGTCATTGGGGATTGTTTAGAAATTAGGTTAATTAGGAATTAGGTCAATTCTATTTATGTCTAAGATTATCGGAATCGATTTAGGAACATCTAATTCAGCGGCGGCGGTGATGCAGGGGGACTCGCCCGTGATCATCCCATCTGCGGAAGGCGCAACTGTTGGGGGGAAGGCTTTTCCTTCGTATGTTGCCTTCACAAAAGATGGTGAACTTCTCGTTGGTGAACCAGCGCGGCGTCAGCTTGTGGCAAATCCTGATCGTACGATTTACGCGGCAAAGCGAAAGATGGGTACGGATCACAAGTGGAAAATCAATGACAAGGAATACACGCCACAGCAGATTTCTGCGTTCATTTTACAAAAAATAAAACGCGATGCAGAGAGTTATTTGGGCGAACCAGTGCAGAAGGCGGTGATCACTGTTCCTGCATACTTTAACGACGCACAGCGTCAAGCGACGAAAGACGCGGGCGCAATTGCTGGCCTCGAGGTCGTGCGTATCATCAACGAGCCGACCGCGGCGTCATTGGCATACGGACTTGATAAAACAGGAAAGGGAAAAAAGGATCAGACGGTCCTCGTGTTTGACCTTGGTGGCGGAACGCTCGATGTGACGATTATGAATTTTGGTGAGGGCGTGTTTGAGGTGCAATCCACATCCGGCGACACGCAACTTGGTGGTACTGATATGGACAACGCCATGATTGGATATATTGCGGACGAGTTCAAGAAAAAAGAAGGCATTGATCTGCGAAAGGATTCGATGGCGATGCAACGCTTGAAAGAAGCAGGGGAAAAGGCAAAGATTGAGCTTTCCTCAACACTCGAAACGGAAATCAATTTGCCATTTATTACCGCAGACGCGTCTGGTCCAAAACACATGACAATGAAAATGACGCGCGCAACGTTGGAAGACCTCGTGAAACCGATTGTGGAGCGATGCCGCCATTCGATGGAGCAGGCGATCACGGATGCAAAGTTGACGCCGGTGAAAATTGAAAAAGTGATCATGGTGGGTGGCCCGACGCGGATGCCCATTGTGCAGAAATTTGTCGAAGATTTTATTGGGAAGAAGATAGAGCGCGGTGTGGATCCGATGGAATGTGTTGCCAAGGGTGCGGCAGTGCAAGCAGCGGTGCTTTCGGGGGAAGTGAAGGATGTGCTCTTGCTCGACGTGACGCCATTGACACTCGGTATTGAAACGATGGGCGGTGTTTCAACTGCGCTCATCGAACGAAATGCAACGATTCCGACATCGAAGTCACAAGTATTTTCGACAGCGGCAGATAGCCAGACGTCGGTGGAAATTCATGTTCTGCAAGGAGAGCGGCCGATGGCAGGTGATAACCGAACGCTTGGGCGGTTTATTCTCGATGGGATTCCTCCTGCTCCACGCGGCACGCCACAAGTAGAGGTGACGTTTGACATTGATGCGAATGGTATTTTGACGGTGACCGCAAAAGACAAAGCGACCTCGAAGTCACAACATATTACGATTAAGGATTCATCGGCGCTTTCAAAAGAAGAAATTGAGAAGATGAAGAAAGAAGCGGAGTTGCACGCAACGGAAGATCGTCAGAAGAAAGAATTGATTGATTTACGCAACCAGGCGGACGCGCTTATTCACACGACCGAGAAGACATTGAAAGATGCGGGCGACAAAGTGAAAGATGACGTGAAGAAACCGATTGAAGAAAAAATTGCCGAGGTGAAGAAAGCGAAGGATGGGAGTGATGCCGCCGCATTGCGTAAAACAGTTGATGCGCTCGGTGAAGCGATTCAGAAGGTTGGAACAGAGCTCTATAAGGCGGCGGCGGAAGCGGAGAAAGCGAAAGGCGGCGATGCGAAAAAATCCGGCGAAGCCGGACCCGGCTCCGCCGGGGATGCGAAACAGGGTGATGTGATTGACGCGGATTTTAAGGAGAAGAAATAATTATGGAAGGCGAACAGCAATCATCTAATCCAGATAAAGTAGCTCCGCGGGAAGTTATCCCTGTGTGTGGATGGTGCGACATGAAGATCGGTGCGGATAAACTCCCTTATGGAGAGAAAATAATATTGCCAAAAGTGATACCGGAGGGAGAGAAAGCAAAATATAGTCATGGAATTTGTCTCACGTGTTCTCATGAGTATTTTCCGGAAGATGAAAAGAAAGAGTCAGAAAAAAAATAAATGGTTTTGTCTGCGAGCGAAAGCGAGTATCTATAAAACCTTTACCCAGCCCTCTATGCTTTATATTCGAGGAATGAGTTATTGCATAAGTGGACTATGAAACACTGACTAATCGTTGAGCGTAGGGCTTAGAGGGCTGGGTGCTCATTATTGCAACCACTCGGGTTGCGCTAATCGCTTGCCCTCGCGAGCAATAATGGCATGGCGAAAGATTACTATAACGTTTTAGGAGTTTCAAAATCCGCATCGCAGGATGAGATTAAACGTGCGTTTCGGAAGCTCGCGCACGAACTGCATCCGGACAAAGGCGGTGACCCGAAAAAATTCAAAGAGGTGAACGAGGCATATCAGGTGCTTTCGGATGCGGAAAAGCGAAAGCAGTACGACCAATACGGAACGACATTTGAAAACGCGCAGGCACAAGGTGGGATGGGTGGCTTTGAAGGATTTCGGGATTTCACTGGATTCACGGAAGGCATGGGCGTTAATTTTGAAGATCTTGGGGATTTATTTGGTGGAATGTTTGGAGGCGGTGGTGGGCGGCGGGCAACCCGATCACGTGCACGAAAAGGGCGTGACATTCAGGCGGATTTGAAAATTATATTTCAGGATTCTGTTTTTGGCGTTGAAAAGGAGATTGAGCTTTGGAAAACAGTTGCGTGCGATCGTTGTCATGGAAAAGGCGCGGAACCGGGAAGTAGTGTGAAGACATGCACCACGTGTCGTGGACAAGGACAAGTGCGTCAACAGCAGCGGACATTTTTAGGGACAGTGGAAACCGTTGTTGCGTGCGATGTATGTGGCGGGCAGGGTGAGCGATTTGAGACGGTGTGTTCGAAATGTCGTGGTGGGGGAGTTGCGAAAGAATTGCGGAAGATGCGCGTAAAAGTTCCGGCAGGGATTGCGGATGGACAAACCATACGATTAATGGGAGAAGGTGAAGCGGGCGAGCGTGGCGGGCAAGCGGGTGATTTATATTTGACCGTACGTGTTGCTGCAGATGCACGATTTGAGCGCGATGGCGATGATGTGCATTCGGAAGCAGGTGTTTCTTTTTCACAGGCGGCGCTTGGGGCAACGATTGATGTGGAGACAGTCGATGGCGTGGTGGCGCTCAAAATTCCTGCAGGAACGCAAAGTGCGCAGGAGTTTCGGCTCAAAGGCAAAGGCGTGACGCATTTGAAATCCGGCGGGCGTGGCGACCATCTCGTGCATGTGCAAGTGAAAACGCCGAAGGAAGTGAATCGAAGACAGCGTGATTTGTTGGAGCAATTACAAAAAGAGGGAATCTAATCAGTGAGTAGTTTGTAGTGAGTAGTGCGTAGAAAATTTTTCTACAAACTACCAACTACCCACTACTTACTAAAACCTATGGATGGCACAAAAGGTGGCTGCGGGTGTTAGTCATTCGCACAAAAAATCGCGAGCAATCGCGATTTTTTATTCTTCGAGCGAAGCTCGGCGAAGTCGAGAAGTACAACAATGAAGTTCTCGACTGCGCTCGAACAATATGCTCTGTTGATCTTTTAAGCATTTTTCTGTACGATGGAATCTGGCAATTATTGCAGTTCGTCCTTTGATACGGAGGAAGTTCATGGATCAGACAAGTCCTGTACCACCGCCAGCGAGGAAGGTGCGAGTTCAAAAGATTCCCAACCCACAACTGGACGCGCTTTACGCGCTTTTAGAGGCTTTCCCAGATAATGGAGGAGGGACTTTATCAAGCACTCCTTTCCATTCCTGCGGGATTGACTGCTCACACGATGGAGGGTGTCCGGGCAACCACAGTAGGGGATCTTGCTGAGTCTAAGCATCTCATTGTCTCACATATTATTGACCACGCATTGAGAGGGCGTGGTCTTTTTTTGTAAATGGCAATTACCTGAAAATGTCCGATCGGACATTTTTGTACAATTTTGTTCTGACTAGCTTTTAAGCCGATCGGCTAGAAAGCTAGTCAGAATGTTGGAGGTGTATGAGCGAGAGGCGGATTTTGTAACCCCCCTTACCCCTTCACCGCCACTACTTTACTATTGAGGAAGCGGGACCCCGCCAATGGCGGTGGCTTATATTAAGAGGGGGATCGCAGGCGCGGGGACAGTTTGGAAGATGGCAATTATTTCTTCAAGGGTTTTGACGCGGACGAGTTGTTGGCGCAGTGCCGAGGCGTGGGGGATGCCTTTCACATACCACGCCAAGTGTTTGCGCAGTTCGATGAATCCGTGTTCTGATTTATATTTTTTTGCCATTTCCGCGTGGCGAATAATGACGGCAACGATTTCGTCCCATGTTGGTTTTACGTACGAACCGGTCGTGAGATAGTCGTGCACTTGCTGAAATATCCATGGCTTGCCCCATGCGCCGCGTGCGATGCCAATGCCGTCGGCGCCGGTTTCGTCGAGCATGCGTTTTGCGTCTTCGGGTGTGTAGATGCCGCCATTGGCAAGCAAGATGCCCGGAAAAATTTTTCGTACCGCCGTAATCATGGAGACGTCTGGCCAGCCGTCGAAGGGTTGTTCATACGAGCGGCCGTGTATCATGAGTGCGGCGACGGGAAGGTCTTTGATAGCTTCAACTAAGTCACATGCGGTTTTGCGTTGTACATCTCTCGGAGTTGTAGACACAGCTCCGAGAGATGTCGTTGGATCGCATTTGATGCTCGCGCGGATTTTTACGGAGACGGGAATCTTTATCGCGTTACAAGTTGCTTCGACAATCTTTCTGCATAATTCCGGTTCTTTCATAAGGACAACTCCGCCGCCGTGCGTAACGACTTTGTATGCGGGACAGCCGAAGTTGATATCTACACCGGCAAAGCCGAGCGATTCCAAAATTTTTGCGGATTCGGCGAATTTTTCCGGTTCATTGCCGAAAAGTTGACACACGACCGGCTGTTCTTCCGGTTGATACGCAATCATCCTGCGCGTTGCTTCGTTGCCGTGGATAAGTGCGTGCGTGGAGGCGAATTCCGTGTAGATCACGTCCGCACTATAGCTTTTTACGAGCGGGCGAAATGCGGCGTCAGTAACACCCGCCATGGGGGCGAGCGCAAGGATCGGTTTTTTCAATTGTTGCCAAAAGTTCATAGAGACTAACGAATTACGAATGCTTCTACAAATTTACGAATATAACCCCACCCAACCTCCCCTTGGTAAGGGGAGGAGAGGAGGGGTTTATCCTATCAAAAAACACTCGAAGTGTCGAGCGTTTATATTCTTCGAGCGAAGTGTAGCGGAGTCGAGAAGTAGGTAAAATTTTAGCTTCTCGACAAGCTCGAAGAATAAAATTTTCTATATTCCTCGCAACGACACAAGCTTATGTGAATTCAAGGAAGAGGGGAAGATGGTCGGAGACGATGTCTTGCAGTACGTTGAATTTTTGCACGTGTACATCGGGGGAAACGAGGATGTAATCCGCAAAATGAGTGGAGGTTTTGTAATTACGATACAGCGGGGTGCGCGTGCAGGTAATCTTTGATTCGGCAACGAGATCGCGCATACCCTTTGCAAGGATCGTAAAACTTTTCGTTTCGGGAGTGAGGTTGAAATCACCCGCAAGAATTTTTGGTCCACTCGTTGTAGTAAAGAACTCTTTTACTTTTTGTGACTGCATAATTCTTTCGGGTGTGTCGTCTTTCCCGCCACCCGTGTAGAGCCCATGGAGATTTGCGATTGTTAGCATGTTTTTCTTATTTTGCAATTGCATATATTCCAGCTTTCGGGGGCGACCGACTTGTGTCTCATCATTTTTTGACTCGTGCACATAAAAACTATCGTGTTTCTCTACGTGTATGGATCGTTTAGCAAACATCGCCAAACCTTCTTGATCCGGTTCTTCCGCAGGAACAAAGTAGCCTTCGTGATCAAGTAAGAGTGCAGTGATATCTCCAAAGCTTGTCAGGTGATTTCCTTCCTGTGATGGTCGTTTTACTTGTCCGTTGTCGAAGACTTCCTGAAAACAAAAAATATCCACGGTTTTGGCGTGTTTTTTAATGAATGCTTTGAGCGGCTCCAATACTTTTCCACCGCGCCAGATATTTAACGTAATGAGAGTCATGGGCGTTAGACAGGCTTTACATGCGATCCTTGAGGAGTATCTTCCACGACCCAGCCTTCTTCGAGAATACGTTTGCGAAGGTCATCCGATTTTTGCCATTCTTTTTTCGTTCGTGCAGTTTCCCGTTCGCGGACGAGAATCATCACATGTTCCGGTACGGATTCTGTTTTGTGTGCCAAGAGATTGAGCGCGAAGATTGTATCGAACTCTTGTGCCGCGGCGCGTTTTACCGCGCCTGGTTTTTTTGATTTTACTATATTCCAGAGATACGCCAATGCTTTTGGCATGTCAAGATCATTGCCGATTATTTCCGTAAATTTTTTCTTGATCGTATCTGGCAATTCCCCAATCGTATCACCACTTTCATACAGCCGTTCACGAAGATTTTTTAATCCTTGTTCAGCGGCATCAAGCGCCTCCCACGAGAAGGCGAGTTGTTTGCGGTAGTGCGTCGTGAGCGTGAAGTAGCGATAGGCGAGGGGATCGTGGTGCTTTTCAATGAGTGTTGGGATGGTAATAAAGTTTTCCCCCGATTTTGCCATTTTTTCTGCGTCTTTTATGACAAGATATTCGCCATGGAGCCAATAGTGGACAAATGGATGCCCTGTTGCCGCTTCGCTTTGTGCAATTTCGTTTGTATGGTGCACGGGGATATGATCAATGCCCCCCGTGTGCATATCGAATTCTTCGCCGAGATATTTCATTGCCATGGCACTGCATTCGATATGCCAGCCGGGGAAACCTTTGCCCCACGGCGATTCCCATTCCATCGCCCGTTGCGGGCGATGAGATCCTTCGGCAAGCTCAGGATGACCGTCCTTCGGGACGCTCAATTTCCATAACACAAAATCAGACAGATTCTTTTTTCCTTTTACCATCTCAACTCGCGCACCTGCTTTTTGTCCCTTAAGATTTAAACGGGCAAGCGCGCCGTATGATGGGAATGTTGAAGTATCAAAATAGACGCCATCGGCAATCGTGTACGTGACTCTATTTTTTTCGAGACGCTGTATGAGCGCGATTTGCTCTTTAATATGATCCGTTGCTTTACACCAGATCGTCGGTTCTTTTATATGCAGAGTAATCAGGTCTTTTTTGAACGAATCGGTATAGAAGGCGGCAATATCCCACACGGTTTTTTTTTCGCGTTTTGCGCCCTTTTCCATTTTATCTTCGCCGGTATCCGCATCCGAAGTAAGATGCCCGACATCCGTGATGTTCATGACGTGGGTAACGCGAAAACCTGCATGTTCAAGCGTGCGGCGAAGGACATCATTGAATATATATGTGCGCAAATTACCGATATGCGCGTAGTTGTAGATCGTTGGTCCGCAGGTATAAAGACCGACGCGTCCTTCGCGCATCGGTGTGAATACTTCTTTTTTGCGGGTAAGCGTGTTGTAGAATGTTAGAGCCATTTCTTTTTTCGAAAGAATGTGATCATGCCGAGCGCGACGAGCCCCATAAAACCGATAAGAATCCAGAAATCCCATGGACTACCGATGAACGGAGTATATTCTGCATTTGTCGAAAAAATACTCGCCACGAGTCCTGCGGGGAGCATGACCACTGAAATAATTGTTAAGAGCTTCATGATGTCATTTAATTGGAACGAGATGAGCGCTTCGTTGGTTTCTTGAAGTGCATTGATGGTGTCATTGTCGTTCTCGAGTGTATCCCAAATATCTTTTGTGTGTTCAACAAGGTTATCAAAATAAATCATGACGCATTTTCCTTTGCAGAATTTTGATTGTTTTTCTTTGATACGGCGAATCATCGCTTTGTGCGCTTGCATGATGCGACGGAAGTTCACAATATTCCGTTTTGTTCCGAGGATCTCTCGAACAACGCGCCGTTCATTGCCGGCGAATATTTCTTTTTGGATGCGGGTAATGTCGAGACTGATATTATCAAGCATGGGAAACGCGTGCATGAGCAGACGTTCGAGTATTTCATAGAGCAATTGATCCGCGGAGTTCATGACGCGTTTTTGCAACTCGAGGTCACTTCGGCAGTCATCGAAAAATTGCATGAACGGAAACAACTCGCTTCGATGTACGGTGACGAGATATTTTTCCCCAATAAAGAAATCGATTTCCACCGGCGTGATTTCTCCCGTCTTTCGATTATAGAGTGGGAAAATGAGGACGAGAAAAAGGTAGTGTGGATATTCATCAAGCTTCGGGCGTTGTGCCGGAGAAGCGCAATCCTCAAGATCGAGCGGGTGAAACTTAAATTCCTTCGCGAGATAGTCTAATTCGCGCTTTTCAGGCCGGGTAACGTTTATCCAGCGGAGTGTTGGTGTGGTGAGTTCGCGTACATGCATGTCTTTATTTTACACTATTGTGGACAAGAGTACAAAATCCGTAAAAAGTGGTATAATTCGTTCATGCCTGAAGAAAAGACAATTAAGCCAATTTCCCCAGAAGTTTCTCCACAGCCTACGCCGGTGGAGCGCCCTCTTCTCGAGGAAGAACAAATAATTGAAAAGAAAGAAGAAGCGCCCACGAAGAGTGCGGAAGCGGCGGAGTTTTCTGTTCCCGTAGTTTCGAAGTCGGTTGCTCTTCCTTCGAAAGAAGAAGTGTTGCCGTTGTCCGTTACGAAGAAGAGCGAAGAGCTTCAAGCCATCGAAGAAATTCTTGAAGAGAATCTTGAAGAAGCATACTGGCAGATGCCTCCCGCAATGCGGCAGCAATTTAAAGAACAAGGAGAAGACACCGCAAAGAAAATTGAACGTTTGCTTAACGCGCTCCATTTGAATATTTTAAAAGTGTTACGGCTTTTGCAAAAGTGGCTTTCCATCATTCCGCACATCAATTCTTTTTTCTTGGAACAAGAAGCGAAGATTAAGGCGGACAAAATTATCGCGCTCCATCGAGAGCGGAACAAGCCCCAATGAATTTTTTTTCTTTCGATTTTGAATTTCCTTCGGCGATGATCGACGCGTTACCGTATGTTGGTGGTGCGATTCTTTTAATTGTACTCGCGCAACTCGCGCGATGGTTTTTGCATTACGGGCATCGTTTTTCCGTTTCGTTTAAAATGGTCGTGTTGCTCGTGACATTGCCCAAAGAGGCGGCAAAGGATAAACGTGACGAGAAGTCGATGCCCGCCACCCACCAGAATTTGCAAGAGAAAATTGCTGTTGCGGAAACGTTTTTTGCTTCCATCGGCGGTATGCGCGCGGAGCGTGGGTTTAAGGCGTGGTTGTTTGGACGAGAAGATCATTTTTCTTTTGAGATTGTCGCCGACAAGGGACTCATTTCTTTTTACATTGCTATTCCTACGCACCATCAGCAATATATTGAACAGCAAATTCAAGCGCAATATCCTGAAGCACAGATCGATTTGACGAGTGACTATAATATTTTTGTTCCGCAAGGGAAGGTGGTTGGAACATATCTCACATTCAAGCGTTCGTTCTTTTTCCCTTTGAAAACGTATAAGAAAATAGAATCGGACACCTTGAACGCACTTACGAATTCTCTTTCAAAAATTGGCGCGAGCGAAGGTGCGGTGATTCAGTTTGTTGTGCGTTCCGCAAAGGGTGCTTGGCATAAGTGGGGGGTGCGCGTTGCGAAAGAAATGCAGCAAGGGAAGACTTTGGAACATGCGCTTCGTGTTGTCAACTCAAATTTTCTATTGCGAACCATTGGGAACCTTACTGATTACTTCAGTACGAAGAAAAAAGACGGCATGGATGGCGCGAAAGAAAAACACAGTCTTTCTCCATTGGAGCAAGAGATGGTGAAAGGACTTGAAGAAAAGACCGCGAAGGGAGGAATGGACGTGAATATCCGCATTGTTGTCGCGTCGAAGGATGCCGAGCGAGCGGAGATGCTTCTTGAGAATATTGTGAACGCGTTCAATCAATTCAACGTGTATGAATACGGCAACAGCCTTGAAAAAACGAGACCGGAATCACACAAGCATCTTCGCAAATTATTTTTTAAGTTATTCTTGGAGAAGCGCCTTATTCGCGATTTTATTTTTCGCAGTTATCGGGAAAGACGAAAGTTGATTTTGAATACTGAAGAAATGGCAAGTCTGTATCATTTTCCTTTACCCACAACCGAAACGCCGAACATTCAATGGCTCCTTGCAAAGAGGGCACCAGCACCGGTGAATACACCTACTGAAGGAATTCTTCTGGGGAAAAATACGTTCCGTAGTGTGACAAAAATGATCCATCTGAAGAAGGAGGATCGTCGTCGACATCTGTATATCATCGGTAAATCAGGTGTCGGTAAATCAGTGTTTTTGGATAACATGGTGAAGCAGGATATCGCGAACGGTGAAGGGGTGTGTGTGATTGATCCGCATGGTGATTTTGCCGAATCTGTACTCGCCTCCGTACCGAAGGAACGTGCAGATGATGTGGTTATTTTCAATCCTTCCGATGTAGATCGTCCGGTTGGTTTGAATATGCTTGAGGCGCGATCACCGGAACAGCGTGATTTTGCGGTACAAGAGATGATTGCAATTTTCTATAAGCTCTTTCCGCCGGAAATGATCGGACCGATGTTCGAGCACCATATGCGGAATGTTATGTTGACACTGATGGCGGATATTGAAAATCCGGGAACGATTATTGATATTCCGCGCATGTTTTCCGATCAAGATTTTCAGAAGGGATGGGTGGCGAAATTGAAAGACCCCGTCGTGCGCGCGTATTGGGAAAAGGAAGTTGCAAAGACCTCTGATTTTCATAAGTCGGAGATGCTGGGGTATTTGATTTCGAAAGTCGGTCGTTTTGTGGAAAACGAGATGATGCGGAATATCATGGGGCAGCAGAAATCCGGTTTTGATTTTCGTGAAGTGATGGATAAGAAGAAAATTTTGATTGTGAATCTTTCAAAGGGGAAAACCGGTGAGACGAATTCCAGCCTCCTTGGGCTTATCATTGTGTCAAAGTTGCAGATGGCGGCAATGAGTAGAGCGGAGTTACCGGAGGAAGAACGGCATGATTTTTATCTGTACATTGATGAGTTCCAAAATTTCATTACGGATTCTATTGCGACGATTCTTTCTGAAGCGCGAAAATATCGGTTGGATCTTATTGTGGCGCACCAATATATGGGGCAGCTGGTGAAAGATGGTAAGGATACGCGCATTCGCGACGCGGTACTTGGAAATGCAGGGACGATGGTGTCGTTCCGTATTGGTGTTGAGGATGCACAAGTTTTGGCAAAAGAGTTTGCACCCGTTTTCAATGAGTATGATATGATTAACGTGGAAAAATATACGGCGTATGTGAAATTGCTGATTGATAATCAAGCGGGAAAGGCATTCAACATGCAGACGATGCCACCGACAAAAGGAAATCCTGAATTGGCGGCGATGATTAAAGAATTGTCGCGGTTGAAATACGGTCGCGATAAGCGGATTGTGGAGGCGGAGATATTGGAACGATCACAGCTTGGGGAAGCAATAGAGGAGGCGGACGTTGAATTCGCTGAACCAAGTCGTTAGTCATATAGCACGTAACACGCAACATGTAACAAATCGGTAATGGTTCTATTCTGAAGGTCTCTAAATTTTTTCTTGACTCCTGCTTCGTACTTGCTATACTTTCGGTATAAAATAAAATCTTAAAAACAAATGGAAAACGGAAACAAAGACCATTATATTGCGTTACTGCGTGAACTCTTGGGGAAAGGGAAGGATGTGCTGGAGCAAATTGAAAAGACGCTTGACGCTTTAGGCGGCGGGAAGCCTGTTGATTTTTCTTCGCTTATTACCGAGCGCGCTCCGGATGAACATGAAGGGAATGTGGTTGAAGGTGTTTTTAACGGGAAGGAGATGATCGGGCGAGATGGAAAATCATATACGATTCCACAAAACTACGCATCAAAATCGAAACTCGTAGAAGGGGATCTTTTGAAGCTCACGATTACCGCTTCCGGGTCGTTTATTTTTAAACAGATTGGACCGGTTGAACGCGAACGTCTGCGCGGACAACTTGCCAAGGAACAGGAGAGTGATGCATTTGTTGGGATTATAGGAGATCGTGTCTACAAGCTTTTACTTGCGAGCGTTACGTATTATCATGGCGACGTTGGCGATGAGGTGGTGCTTTTGGTCCCGAAGGGCGGACAAGGCGCGTGGGCTGCGGTGGAGAATGTGATTAAATCATGAACCATGGAATTGCGATCTATCTATCGAACGTACCGTCCGCAAAAATGGGCTGACGTTGTAGGACAAGAAGGTATCGTCCGAACGCTCACAAATGAAATCGCGCATGAATCACTTGTTCATGCGTATCTTTTTACTGGAACACGAGGAGTTGGGAAGACGACGACTGCACGGCTTCTTGCAAAAACAGTCAATTGCGAAAAACGAAAAAAGGGGGAGGTGGAACCGTGTAATGCATGCAAAGCATGTACGTCGATTACCGATGGACGATCATTGGATGTGATGGAAGTTGACGCGGCATCCCATACCGGCGTGGATAACGTGCGAGAAAATATCATTGCGGCGAGCCATGTAGCATCGCTCGAACGGAAAATGAAAGTGTTCATTATTGATGAGGTGCACATGCTTTCGACGGCGGCATTTAATGCGCTACTCAAAACACTTGAAGAACCGTCGGCGAATGTTCTATTTATTCTTGCGACGACCGATATCGATAAAGTGCCGGAAACAATTATTTCGCGATGTCAACGATTTGATTTTCGACGCGTGACTGCTACCGATATCAAAAAACGTCTTGCGCATATTGCGCGATCAGAAGGAGTGGACGTACAATCGGAAGTGCTGGAATCGATCGTACGCGCGGGAGAAGGATCGATTCGTGACGCAGAAAGTATTTTGGGGCAACTGCTTGGGCTGGGCAAAAAGCATATTACCACCGAAGATGCGGCGCGGATGCTTCCGCAGGGTGATAGCGCGCGCGCGGAATCATTCATTGTAGAGCTTTTGCAACATAATACCGTTCCCGCCTTGAAGTCTATTGAAGATTTTATTGATTGTGGCGGGGATACGAAGGTATTTCTTCATGATTGCATTCGTGTGGTCAGGCGTATGCTTGTTGATACCGTCAATACCAATGTATCATCAGATTCTATAGTGCAGTTGATGCGTCACCTTCTTCGCGCTCGTACAGACGCGGAAATTGTCGAACCCCCAGAGCTTGCTTTGGAGCTTTTGATCGCAGAGTACGCAGTACCGGATGGAGCGAAAAAATCCACATCGCCTGTAGTAGAGAAAAAAAATGCAGTGCCGGAGGAGATGCAAGCCTCGATAACAAAGCCGCTCCGCCAGCCGGCGGACGGCGGAGTTGTTACGGGGCAAGAAAAAAAAGAAGTGCAGTCGATAGAAAATGAATCACTCTCCCTTGTTCTCGTCAATGAACGCTGGAGCCATGTGTTAACAGCCGCAAAAAAATACAATCATTCTCTCGCACTCATCTTGAAAGTCGCAACGCCTGTTTCCGTGGAAGCGCGCACACTTACTCTTGGGTTTCGTTATTCCTTCCATGCAGATCGCTTGGAAGATCATACGACAAAGAAACTTGCTCATCGTATTTTTGAAGAAGTATTCGCGGTCCCGCTTGTGATACGTACAGCAGTTGTGCAGCACGATGCTCCCTCTACAAACGATGTTACAGAAGAAAAAAGTGAGCCCTCGACACTTTTGTCAAATCTTTTGACGACCTTTGGGGGGAAAGTTATTAATAAAAAGACGGTATAATATTGCGGGATCGTCTAACGGTAGGACATCGCCCTCTGGAGGCGAGTATCCTGGTTCGAATCCAGGTCCCGCAGTAACGCGTTTTGTCTGCGAGCGCCGTGCGAGTAGTTACAAAACGGTTACCCAGCCCTCTATGCATTTCGATTTTGTTCGTAATTTTAAAAAAGAATAAATCATATTAATATACCAATGCAGCATTCCAAGCGCTTAGAGGGCTTGGGTGCTCATTGTTCTAGCAACTCAACGGTTTCGTTGAGAACAATCGCATATGCAAATTCATTATTTCTATAAACATCTTTCGGAAGAAGAGCAGCAGCTTTTTGATCGATATTTTGTGCGAAAGATTCCGAAGCTTACTGCGCTTGTCAAACGTTTCGAGCCGGTAGATTGCGAGCTGACCGTTGAGCGTTTTGCAAAAAAGAAAGCGTACAAGGTTTCGTTGAATGTGAAGACGGCGCATGGAAGTTTTTTTGCATCGGAAGACGATCATACGATTGCTGAAGCGGTTGATCTTGCAAAGCATAAATTAGCGCGGCAGCTCGAAAAGGCGCATGATCGGAAAAAGCCAAGCATGTAGTTTGAGACCGTAGAAACATGCGCACTGTCCTGATACCTAAACTCTGGCGAAGCCAGTTGTTAGGCATCGGGACCCTTCGGGCTCGGGCTTCCCTTCAGACACTCGCTCATCCTACTCTCAGTAGGAGTCGTTCGTGTCTTCGGTCCAGCCCGTCGCATTGCATCATGTTTCTGCGGTCTCAACTTCATTGCCATTATGGTGCGACGATTATTGAATGGTGAAATAAAAAGTCTTCCCGCAGCGGCAATGATCCTTGCCGCTGCTTCATTGGTATCACGTGTCGTTGGAGTGCTTCGCGATCGTATTTTAGCGGGGGAATTTGGCGCGGGAGAGAAACTGGATATCTATTATGCCGCCTTTCGTTTGCCAGATCTTTTATTTCAATTATTGGTTCTCGGTGCATTATCGGCAGGATTTATTCCGATGTTTACCACGCTTTTACAACAAGATAAAAAGTCCGCATGGTTGTTTGTCAATAATGTTTTGCATATCATATTCATCTCTTTTGGAATTGTGGCAGTATTTGTATTTGTAAGTGCTCCACTACTCGTACGTACGATGATTGCCCCTGGATTTTCCTTCGAAGCGCAACATGTGACCGTATTGTTGACACGTATCATGCTTTTGTCTCCAATTTTTCTGGGCATTTCGGCATTATTTACCGGTATCGCTCAAACATTTCGTCGTTTTTTTGTTCCCGCAATTGCTCCCATTTTTTATAACGTCGGCATCATGGCAGGTGCGCTTTTTTTTGCGCCGCGCTTTGGCATCGTTGGTGTGGCATGGGGCGTGATTGCAGGGGCATTCTTACATGCGATTATTCAGTGGCCAGCTGTATACGCTGTTGGTTTTCGTTATACATTCGTATGCGTGTGGGATGAAAAAATGCGCGCTTTAGTACGGCTTATGGTGCCACGTATTTTGACGCTCGGCATCGCGAACATCGAGCTTGTGGTCCTTACTGCGTTTGCGTCTTCATTACCAAAGGGGAGTTTGTCCATATTTAATTTCGCAAATAATTTACAAAGTTTTCCTATTGGCATTATCGGTGCATCGTATGCGGTGGCGGCGTTTCCTTCTTTTTCTGAAGCGGTCGCACGGAATGATCGTGATGGGTTTATTCAATCGTTCTCTGGAGTTGTGCGGCAGTTGTTCTTCTTTATGATTCCTGCAACGGTTATTTTTATTGCGTTAAAGGCGCAAATTGTTCGTTCAATTTTAGGAACAGGAGCGTTTGATTGGCAAGCGACGGTGCTGACGTTTGAAACCGTGCAAGCGTTTGCGTATGGATTCATTGCGCAAACTATTTTTTTCGTTCTCGTGCGAGGATTCTGGGCGTATGCGGATACCATACGGCCCTCGATTATTGCTGTTGTTGGAGCGATTGCAACGCTTGGAGTTGCATTTGTTGGGAGAAATATTTTTGGCGTGTCCGGATTGGCGCTTGCGTTGTCTTTAGGCGTAATAGTGGAAACCATAGTGCTCTGGATTGTGCTTCGACGCCGTGTTGGCAGCCTTGATGAAATGCGTATTGTTTTTTCTGTACTCAAGATGATTATTGCCGCAATTGCAATGGGATTTGTAACACAATATATAAAATACGTACTTGCCTCGCTTATTGGTACGGAGACATTCCTTGGGATTACAACGCAGGGGTTGACGGCGGGAGTCGCTGGGCTTTTTGTCTATTGTGGTGTATTGTGGTGTTTGCGGTCATCAGAACTTTTTGCGATAGGGGAAGGAATTCGTCGTCGCATTCGTCCGCACGTGGAGCAGTTGGAATTATTCGAATAGTATATGGAACAAAATAAGATTAGAAATTTTTGTATCATCGCACACATTGATCATGGAAAGTCGACGCTCGCCGACCGATTTTTGGAGTTGACGGGAACGGTCGAGAAACGACAGATGAAAGATCAGCTTTTGGATTCTATGGATCTTGAACGTGAGCGGGGGATTACAATCAAGTTAACGCCGGTGCGGATGGATTATAAAGGGCAGGTATTGAATCTTATCGATACTCCTGGGCACGCGGATTTCGGTTACGAGGTGTCGCGGTCGCTTGCTGCGGTGCAGGGTGCGATTTTACTTGTGGATGCAACACAAGGCGTACAAGCGCAAACTCTTGCGAATTTGCATTCGGCATTGGCACAAAATCTTACGATTATTCCGGTGGTCAATAAAATTGATTTGGCAAACGCAGACCCCGAACGTTCGGCGCGAGAAATTGTGGAATTGGTTGGTTGTGAAGAAAGCGACATCTTGTATGCGTCGGCAAAAACCGGTGTGGGTGTTATGGAGATTTTAGATGCGGTAGTCGCGCGCGTTCCGTCGCCATCCGGCAATCCGTCGGGAGCGCTTCGCGCGCTTATTTTTGATTCACTTTATGACACCTATCGTGGCGTTGTCGCGTATGTGTGTGTGGTGGACGGTGTTATACGAAAAGGGGATATCATGCGGCCGTTTGCGACGGGAAAACAAAGCGAGGTTTTGGAAGTCGGAACATTCTCGCCAAAATATACTGCACGAGAGTCGCTTGGCGCGGGAGAAACCGGCTACATCGTTACCGGATTGAAAGACATTACTGCGTGTCGTGTCGGTGATACAATTACGAGTGCCGCAAATCCTACGAAAGAACCTCTGCCGGGGTATAAAGAAGTGAAGCCTATGGTGTTTGCCGGATTTTTTCCCAAGAACGATGGTGACATTGAACGATTGCGCGATGCCGTGGAGAAGCTCAAAATGAATGATGCGGCGTTTTCATTCACACCGGAACATTCGCAGGCGCTTGGCTACGGATTTCGGTGCGGATTTTTGGGACTTCTCCATCTTGATATTATTCGGGAGCGGCTTCTGCGTGAATATACTATGCAAGTTGTTGTTACGGTGCCGAGTGTCGGGTATCATCTTACAAAAAATAACGGTGAAACAATCGTTGCACACGGCGCAGTTGCATTCCCTGATCCGTCGTTTATTCGTACAATTACGGAGCCGTGGGTGCGCATGGATATTATTACGCCCGAGGAGTATGTCGGCGGCACAATGCAAATGGTGCAGGATTTTCGTGGCGTCTATGTACAAACGGAATATCTCGGGAGCGATAGCGCGCGGCGCGTCATTTTACATTACGAATTGCCGCTCTCGCAGATTCTTGTCGATTTTTACGATCGTTTGAAAAGTGTCTCGCAGGGCTACGCATCGATGAATTATGAATTGTTGGATTATCGCGTCGCGAATGTGCGGCGTATGGATATTCTTGTTGCAGAAATTCCCGAGGAGTCGCTCGCGACCATCGTGTACGAAGATGAGGCACAGGAGGTGGGACGGCGCATTGTCACGAAGCTCAAAGAATCTTTGCCGAAGCAGTGGTTTGATGTGAAATTGCAGGCGACGCTTGGCGGGAAAATTGTTGCCTCGGAACGCATATCGGCGTTTCGGAAGGATGTGACAGGGCATTTGTATGGTGGTGATGTGACGCGAAAAAAGAAACTTCTAGAGAAGCAGAAGAAGGGGAAGAAAAAGATGGCATCGATCGGGAAAGGGCGCGTGGATATTCCTCCGGAGGCGTATCTCGCGGTGCTAAAACGATAGCCCCGTAGCGAACTTCGGCTTATCTGTAAAAAGCACCGCTTTGCGGTGCTGGCCGAAGTTCTGCTATCGGGGTTGAAACGGTAGTGGTATACTAAAAACTTAATACGTATATGACAAAAAAACGGAAAGTGATAAAAGTGGTGTGGATTATTCTCTCGGCGCTTGTGGCGCTGTCAATGGTGCTCCTGACTGTCGCGCCGGCATTCCAATGAATCCCGTTAGAGTCCGCGGTCGCCGTTGAAACACGTCTGGGATGCTACTATAAAGTATTTATTTTTACTATGTATATAATAACGAGCATGGGCGCAGACCGCGACCTGACTCTAACGGGATGAAACAGTGGATCCTTGCCCCAGAGCCGCCGAAGAAGTTTTACGCGCAATTTCCTGATATACCAGAAGTTGTCGCGCGCTTGTTGTATCATCGGGATATTACCACGCAAGAGGCAGTTGACGAATTTTTGCATCCGGATTATGGAAGCGATATCCATGATCCGTTTTTGTTTCGAGACATGCGCAAAGCGGTTGATCGCATTTTTTTGGCGATTGAAAAAAAAGAGAAAATTGTCGTGCATGGCGATTATGATGCGGATGGAGTCTGTGCGGCAACTATTCTTGTTGAAACGATCACTGTGCTTGGGGGTGTTGTTGATGTTTTTTTGCCGCATCGTGAAACGGAAGGATATGGTGTCAATAAAAATACGGTCGAGCTTCTGGCACATGATGGCAGCAAGCTCATCATTACCT
>JAUSHC010000007.1 GCA_030648795.1 bacterium
ACCCGCTTCGAAGAGTGTGCGATACGCTCGTTTGAGTGCTGCGATACCGGTGAACACCCCTACGCGCAGATTGGATGTGGGGCAGAGCTCAAGGGCGATATTTTTTTTTCGAAGTTCGCGCATGAGTGACGTGCTTCGATAGGCCATGACGCCGTGCCCGATGCGGTGTGGTTCGATGTCACGTACGACAAGCTCCATTTCTTTTAGACTTCCTTCTTCTCCTGTGTGAATCGTAACGCCGAATCCTTGGCGCTTAGCGTCGCGGAAGAGGTCGATGTATTGCGCCATTCTGAATTTTGCAGATTGCGGACCGGCAACATCAATGCCGATGATGCCGCGTGATTGGTACTTACACGCTTTCTGATAAATGATTTCATTCAAGCGATACGGAAAATCCCGATCGAGCATAATGATGATGCCCGCTCGAATTTCGGGATACTCAAGTAGTGCCTGTTCCAATCCACGAATGCTCGCGAGAATAATGTAGTCGAGATCGCGTTCACCACCGCGGTTGCGCTTCATGGGGTTGTAGCGAACTTCGTGGAGGACGATGTGGTTTGCGCGATAGGCGCCACCGAGAATTTCGTGGATTGCCGGCTCCATGGCCAGAGGAGACGACTGAATGAGCTCCGTCCAGTGATATTTGGAGCTGTCAATTTCTCGGAAGCTTTTATATCGTCGCTGTACAGTGATCATTTTTTCAAATTCCCAGTAGTCTTTTGTGGGGAGTTTGATGCCCTGTTCATGCGCAAGCGTCCAGAGAATTGCGGCGTCAACCGCGCCTCCGACGTGCGTGTGGAGGTCAGCCAATGGAACGAGTGGATGGGTATGCGTTTTCATGGAATTTCTAATTATTCTAATTTCTAATTGATCTAAATAATCCCCAAGCCCCAATGACTAAACTCTTAGACATTTGATATTGGGATTTGATTAGAGATTAGGTCAATTAGGTTAATTAGGAATTTTATATCTTTGCGATATAATTCGGTGCTTGTTTTGCGATGGTAATTGAATGGGGGTGGGACTCGGCGCGGCCGGCTGGGGTGATCTGGATAAATTGTGCGCGCTTTTGGAGTTCGGTAATTGTCCGTGCGCCGACATAGCCCATGCCAGATCGGAGTCCGCCTAAGAGATGGAAGACGACTTCAGCGAGCGGTCCTTTTGCAGGAACGATTCCTTCTACTCCTTCGGGCACATATTTTTTTGCGCCTTTCTGGAAATAGCGGTCGGTGCTTTCGCCTTTTTGCATCGCTCCCAAGGATCCCATCCCGCGGTATGCTTTATATTTTTTTCCGTTGATGGTCACGATCTCGCCCGGTGCTTCGTCTGTGCCCGCAAAAAGTCCGCCGAGCATCACGGTATCTGCTCCGGCGGCGAGCGCTTTCACAATGTCGCCAGAATAACGAATGCCCCCATCAGCGATGACGGGAATGTGTGCTTTGTGTGCGACTGATGCCACATCCATAATGGCTGTGAGTTGCGGAACGCCGACTCCTGCGATGATGCGTGTGGTACAAATGGAGCCGGGACCGACACCGACTTTGAGCGCGTCAGCGACGTGGACAAGCGCTTTTGCCGCGGCCGCAGTTGCGATGTTTCCGATGATGAGATCAGCCTTGATCGCCTTCTTTATTTTTTTCGCATCCGCAACAATACCGGGTTTGTGTGCGTGGGCGCAGTCAATGGAAATCACATCAGCGCCGGCGCGGTCGAGTGCTTTTGCGCGGTCGATGTCGTGGGGGCCGATTGCCGCACCAACAAGTCGTAAAGCATTATGCCCCGAGCGAAGTCGAGGGGATGAGAAGCTTTTCTTTGCCTCGCGTAGCATCGCCACTTGTTCTTTCACGGTGCAGTTGCGGTGGAGAATACCGATCCCCCCGAGCTCCGCCATAGCTATCGCCATTCGCGCCTCCGTTACTGTATCCATCGCAGACGAAAGAAGCGGCGCCATCAAGGTGAGCCGCTTCGTCAATTTTGTGCCAAGGTGTACCTCCGAAGGTCGGACATCCGATTCCTGCGGGATGAGGAGCACGTCGTCGAAAGTAATGCCAAGAAGAAGTCCTTTCATAGTATGGAAAAAAGTATAGCGAATTTTTTTAAAAAAGCAAACCTACCTATCAGTACTTGTTTTATCGCAACAAGTTTTAATACCGAGTATACATATAATTTAACCCTTGACTTCTTCTTCTTCTTCTGCTATAAATAACCTGCGGAAAAATCGTCAGTTCTTTACTTTGTAGTATGCGCAATCGTGCGCACAAAAACCAGTGGAGGAAACCATGGACTGCCCGGAGTATCGACGGTTACTACACATGTCGGAAGAAGAATTCGGCAGACTCGACGGGGAAACGATCGGCGAGGAGATGATGAAGCACCTCGACTCCTGCCCATCATGCCAAGCTCTCCAAGCGGAAACGGAAGAAGCTCTGGAGCCACACTTCGAAGCCGCGAGAGCGACGGACACGGAAGACGACATTCGGAAGGGCTTCGCCGAAGACCCTGAACTCGCTGAGCAACTCATCGCCGACGCGAAGGAAGGAGGTCATACCTTTGCCAAAGACGATGAGGATGCCGAACGGCGTCTCGAGTTAGCGGCTGAATCTTCACCGCGACTCAAATCCTTGCTTGAATCTGGGGAAGCTCCCCCGCCCTCCAAGGAAGAAGTACAAGAACGCATCAAGCAGATACAAGCTGAGGTGCAGGCTGACGCCCACCTCAACGGCCAGAACCTCGGTGACGGAATTCTCTAGTCCGCGCTTCGTCGCACTCGCCCAAGACCCGGCGAATAAAAAATGGGGTCTTTTTTCTTTAACAAAAAATCCTGATCACGTGATCAGGATTTTTTGGACCATGTAGTGAAAGTTCGACCGCTCACCTTTGGTGAGTAGTGTGTTGTACACGTCGAACTTCTACTACATGGTGGAGCGGGTAGGGGGAGTTGAACCCCCATCTGGTCCTTGGCAAGGACCCATAATAGACGCTATACGATAACCGCTAATTTTCGTATTTTCATCGTAGCGGATAAGTTCTTTTTGGTAAAGAGCAGAGTCTACTACCATTCATTTAAATATCTTGGTCATTGCGAGGACTCCGACCGCGGTCGGAGGACGCGGCAATCTCACACACGTAGCCAGGGGATTCTTCGACCACCGCTTTCAGCGGGGCCCCGCCAAAGGCGGTGGCAGTGCTCAGAATGACACGGGTGGTTTCAGATTGCTTCGCCGGGCTCGCAATGACGGGACGGAGTGTAAGCCCTTTCTATTCCACCTTTACTCCCGCCGTATCCGCAGAGGGGAGTGTGGGGGTTGGTGTAACGGCTGGCACAACGTCAGGCAGTGGAGTCGCGCTTTTCTCCTTGCCTACTAAACACACCTCTTGCCACGGGCGGTAGACCGAGCGGAAAACTTTTTCGCGCTTCTCTCCATTTGGCATTGTGACGGTATACGTGAATTCAGCTGTCGCGCCGGTGTGCGCGCGCTCGGTGCATTTTTTCTTGCCGACGGGAAGATCTTCGGTCTCAACAATTTTTGTCGGTGCAGGTCTGCGGATGTTCGTAACTTTTGGCTCTGTGCGTTCTGCGACACGTCCATCTTTCTTGCCCCAGAATTCAAAAATGATTTCATCGCCTTTGATGCGCGTTTGGATGAGAATGGGGTTTCCGGTGTCGTTTACGAATTTGAAATCTGGCTTCGGATTATAAATCGTCGCGTCAACGCCCGGCTTTCCATTCTCTAAATAATAGGGCACGGAGTAGGAGTGGCTTTGTCGCTCGGTGATTGGAAGCCCTGCCGCTAATGCCGCGCGGAAGGTTGTCGTACCGATTTGGCAGAGTCCTCCCCCGAATTCAGGAATCGTGCGGTTGCCTTTAATAACCAGTTCGGTTTTATAGCCGTGCTCTCCGTCAATTTCGCCCAGTGTTTTTAAAAGCGAAAATTCTTCGCCAGCAGAAATGAGAATGCCGTCGAGCGCTGCCGCACCGACTGCGATATTGTGCCGGCGATTTTTTGGGCTTCCCGCAAAATTTGATTTTCCGGTTCCGAGAAGATCAACAATACCGATGTTCCCTGCGGTTTGATCGGTGAGCGCAGGTGGCAATGTATCCACGGCGACGGTAACGGTTGTTGTGTGATCGTGAAGGACATTTGTGTTAATGCGCTCTACTGTTTTTTGGATAGAGAGCTGTTTGCCCTCTTGTGCAGTTTGGAATTCTGCCACGCGCCCGTCCTTGAGCACAAATTTTGCATCGCGCGTTGGACGATTGATTTCTTCTGCAATGGGGACAAGCGCGAGTGCCGCCTTTTCCGCATTGATCGTTATTTGTGGTGCGCTGTCTACGATGGTAATAGTGAGCCATGTGTTCCATACTTCGGGATGTATGCGCCACCAGCGGTTGCCTTGGATAAATTGTATTGGACCCAATGCCAGAAGTGCTTCCAAATTCGGACGCACAATTTCCATGTCTTCTTTTTTTACCGATGGGTAGTCCGTTATCAAAGAAAGTGCGATCGGTTGTACCGTGAGATCGCGAAGTGCTTGTTCCGTGCGCGATGTCGCCTCGGTATAATCGAATACTTTTCCCAGTGACTCCGTACTCACCGTGATGGCGTTTCCAGCAATGCTTACCGCCGCATTTTTTGCCGGTAGCTCCAGGGAACTAAAGTTTTGCCGAAGTGCTTCATCGAGACGTTCTTTTTCTACGGTGATAGTGGCATTAATATATGTGCCGATGAAAAATGCGCGCGTTTGTTCGTACCATCGTTGTACGCGTCCGCCGGTGTGTCCGATGCCAAGTGCCTGCGCGATCATTGCGTCGCTATTCCACTGGATAAATGCGTAGGTGAGGTCGGGGTCGTCTTGCGCCGATACGATGGGGTCTACGGTAACGCGCTTGCTTTGGTAGGTGAATGGGAGTCCTGCGCGCATGAGCGTATCGATTGTTTGGTCGAGAAGTATTCGCGCTTCTTCTTCTGTTTTTCCACCGACGGCAACGACACCAATGCGTACTCCGGGAAGGATGTGGTTATGCCATGCGCGCGCATACCACGACTCGCCGCCACCGACGACGAGTACGATGCCGACACAAAAAATGGCCGTCATGAGACGCCATCGGAATTGTCGGCGCGGTGGCAAAAATGAGAGTGGCATTGTTATGAAGCAGGATTCAAAATTTCATCCAAGAGCGCTTGTGCCATTTTTTTTCGTTCTTCATCGCGCATCGCATTCGTTTCAATATGCAGCCACAGCTCATCACCTTCTTTCGCGCCGCGTGGCAGCCGTTCTTTCGTAACGAGAAGTTTTTGTCCGTCATCGGTGGTGATGACCGCATGATGATCCTCGAAGCGATCGAGTTTTATTTTCCAGCCTTCTTTTTTTGGTAATTCGTCGGGAGTCATAGAAGTATTGTCATTCCCGCGTATGCGGGAATCCAGTTTTGTTTGCTTTTGGATCCCCGCTGGAGTTTACCCTCGACAGCGATCGGGGGTAGGGATGAAAGAATTAGATTAGGAATCCAATTCTTTCACTTTGATAAGCCGCGCTTTTTGCGCTTTCGGAAGGACGATGGTGAGGACGCCATCTTTTAATGTTGCTTCAACTTCCTCGGTTTTGACATCCGTAGGAAGAATGATTGAGCGCGAGAATGATCCCCAGTAGCACTCGCGGTAAAAATAGTCTTGTTCTTTCACATGCGTGTCGTGTTCGCGTCTGCCGCGTATCGTCACCATGTCGTTGTGGAGTGAAATGTCGAGGTCTTCGGATCCGACGCCGGCGATTGGCGCGCGGATGATGATATTTTTTTCATCTTGATAGACGTCGACGGCAAGCTGCCCCTCTTCGTTTTCTTTCAACCAATCGTCGGAGGTTACGGGTTGCGCCGAGAAAAGAGCTGCTAATGTGTCGGTCGCTTGCTTGTTTTCGTTAATAGGTTTTTTGAGGAGGATTTTTGTGGCCATTTTATTTTATTCCCCGAGCCCTGTCGAGGGGCTACCTTGGGATCAAAAGTATAATCAGAGTATACACAATTTCTAGAATTCGCGATACGTCGTGTCTGAGCGCCGTTCTATAGCGAGTACCGTGGTTTCGTCGTTTGGGGTGACGCGATAGATGATGCGGAGGTCGCCCTTACGCACGCGGTAGATGTGCTCATGCCCTTTGAGCTTTTTGATATCGAGTCCCGTGAGATTTTTTGCGATGATGTTCTCGAGTATTACTTTGAGTGCCTCTCGTTCTTTTGGCGAAAGTTTTTTAAGTGCTTTTGCGATGCGATCCATAGGGACTAGAGACGCTTCAGCAGATCGTGGATTGCAACACCTCCTTTTTTAATTTTTGTAAAATCAATTACCTCTTCCCATTCATCGTTGTCGAGTGGGGTAATTTTGAAGAGTGGCTTTGACTGCTTCACAATAATAAACGATCGCCCTTCTTCTGTGGCGTGGATATACTTTGCGGTGTTTTGCCGCAGTTCTTTTAAGCCGACGATGTTATGCATAGCATTTGTACGACTCCCCCTCTTAAGATAAGCCACCGCCGTTGGCGGGGTCCCGCTTCACAGCAAATAATGATCGTGGCGGTGAAGGGGTGAGGGGAGTTATGAATAGATTATCTTTAGTATATCTAAAGATGAACCGGGGTGTCAATACCCGTGTGTATAAAAAAATACCACCGTCCGCGGGGGAGGTGGTAGTGATACATGGCGGCGAGCGCATGTGACGCTACAAGCCGTATTCTTCGCGTGTCGGTGTGAGGTGTGCCTCACCGCCGAAATGCCGTACGGACTCCGGAGAGACCTCTGGACCATGCCCAGCATTTGTCTCGAAGATGAATGTAGCGAGCCTACTACAGAGATCGTCGTCGGACTCCCTTCCCTCTTTTTTCTTACTCATGGCGCTTCCTCCTCAGTCGACGGTGGCAATCCGTTATCACCGAACTGGAACGGTGAGAGACTGTCTGCGCGGTAGTCCTCTTCCGATCGCTGTCGTTGGAAGATGTCGTCCACCGTACGGTCATCAGGCGGACCAGAGTCGGGGAGAAGATGGCCGAGATGTTCTGTTCTCACCCATCGGGCGATTGTGCCAGGAACGTCACGCGTCGGTTTCTGTTTTTGAGCAACCTTCTTATTCATGACGTCCTCCTACATTCGAATGGGGTTGCGTCCTTCGCGATACTCTCGTGGTGATCTGATTTCAAAGTCGCCTGGCGATTCACTTCTTGGTGGGAAGTGTTCGAGCGGTCCTTTCCTCGAAGGCTCTACCAACTCGTGATTGGCAAACATTTTGCCGAGCGCCATCGCGCCGCATTGTTTTTCTGACACGGTGTTCTCCTTACGGTTCGAGTGGGTCGTCGTCGCCTAGATCATCGCCGTGCCCGCTTCCTACTGGCGGGATTGGTGGTGAGGGATGTTCCTCGAATACCTGGTCCGCAAACGAGAGTAAGCGACCAGGAACATACGGCTCTTGTTGTGGCATGATGCGTAATCCCTCCTCATGGGAATGAACATATTCTCTCTCGCGAAAATCATAGAATACTTTGACAATAAAGGCAATACTGGATAGTATAAAAACTATTACGGCCTCATCGTCTAATGGTTAGGACGAAAGCTTTTCAAGCTTTAAATCGGAGTTCGATTCTCCGTGGGGCTACCAGAGAAATGATTCTCACAACTGTGGGTGGCATTTCTCTGGTTATGACCCAAGCGATACACCTGCGTGTATCGCGTCGGAGAATCGAAGACCGCAGCCATGTCCGCCGAGTGCGTTCTGACGCGGCGGACGGCGAGGGGCGGCTCTGCGACCGAGGAGCCGGAAGGCGACGAGAGTTGTAGGCGCTTCTCCGTGGGGCTACCAACCGTCGCTAAAGCTATAGCTGGTTATCCGCCGTAGCAGTGCGAAGGTGGATATAAACCATTCGCTCATTGTTCAGGCTCATAGCACGCTATATAAGTACATGATTCTTTCTGACGCCACCATTGCCGAGTATATTAAAGAAAAGAAGATTGTTATTCTTCCCGAATTTGATCAATCAAATATTCGTCCCGCCGGAATCCGTCTGCATCTTGGCGAAGAGATTCTCGTGCTGCGACCGAATCAGACCGTTGTCGTTGATGGTACTGATACGGTGCAATACGATCATATAAAAATCTCACCACAAGGATACGCACTTCCTCCTGGAGGATTTATTCTTGGATCTACGTACGAAAGCTTTCAACTTCCGCGAAATGTCATTGGTTATTTTGATGGACGCAGCACCGTCGCGCGTTTAGGGCTTGCTATTCATTGTACGTCGGCAACTGTCGATGGAAATTTTGAGGAGCCAAGATCAGTTGTATTAGAGATAAAAAATCAGAGTCCAATGACATTAGTGTTGCGACCGAAGATGGCGATCGCGATGCTCGTACTCCACGAGCTTACGACTCCCATTCAGCAAAATGCACAGGCGCAATATAAAGGACAAACATCCGTCGTTCCTCCGAATTTAAAAGTACAAAAACAATAATTTGTGACAGATATGCATAACAACATTGAACCAAAAGCTCTCGGTATTAAGCCGGAAGAAACACTTTCCGACGAGCAGCGTGAAAAAATAAATCGCGACGCGGAGCGCGATTTAGCGGAGCTGGGAATTGAGAGTAGACCAGAACACATTGAGGCGGTTCGTGCGATGATGCTGACATCCAATTTTCCCGATGGATATGAAGATGTTGTGCAACACTTGCGTTCTCTCGGAGCATTGAAGCACGCCATGGAAGCGCGAGGGATCAATTCAATTATTCACGCAGAGGGTGTGACAGTGTGGGATCATGTCAAAGCGGTTATCAAGGGAGTTGATGCGCTGGACGTTGCTGACAACATGAAACACGATCTTCGTCTTATACTGCTGTATCACGATTTGGGAAAAGTAGAAGTCTGGTCAAGTGAACAGAATCTTGCTGCAACAAAAAAACATGTGGGGAAGGGGCGACTTCAGCGTGCAATGATCGGACATGCGGATGCGCGCGCTGATCAGATGCGAACAGGACTTGTTTCCGCGGGAGTAGATGCGAAGCGTCTCGAACAGATGATGATGGTTATTAAGCACCACATGAATACGTCGATCCCTGAACAAGATCCCAAGAAGACGGTGAAGCTTGTGCAATCTTTTGGAGAAACTGATGCTGATCGACAAGAGGTCGTACAATTGTTATCTGCGGCTTTGTATGTTGATGGTAATGCTACGGAACACGTTGAACTTCATGGCGGGGCGTTTGTACTCTCAAAGAATCAAGAGAAAACGCGGTTCGATAATGAAGTTATTTGGAAAAAATATCAAGAAGGATTGCAATTATTGAAAACGGAAGAAGCGGCCGGTCAACAGAAAAAGCAAGATGAGGAATTCGAAAAGTTAGTTTTGGGCGTGAAGCCTTCCGAGTATTTTGTACAAAAAGGCATACAGCCAGGGCCGGATATGGGGAAGGCGATGGGAAGATTGAAAAAAATTATTGCAGACAATAAGGATAAGGATCCGGATGCGATTCGAGCTTTAATAGCAGTAGAGGGATTATAGATATTTTATGCGTATCACAAAATACGGTCACTCATGCTTATATATAGAGGAAGGCGGGGCGCGGATTTTGATTGATCCGGGGAGTTATTGTTTTCAGGATTTGCCCTTAAAGCCCGAAGATATTCCGGTGTGCGATGTGATATTGTTGACGCACGAGCATGCGGATCACACCTATCCCGAGGCGCTCAAAATTATTATTGCAAAATCAAAGCCGCTCATTGTGACAAATGCGGGCGTGCAGAAATTTCTGCAGACACAGGGGATTGCAAGCGAGGTGCTGGGGCGCGGTGCGGAACGAAAAATAAAAGGAACGTCGGTTGATGGTGTTGCGATGCGTGGGATTGCGTGCGACCACGGAATTATTGCAGACTTTTTTCCGAAGGTGGAGAACATTGGATTCTTGATCGCAGGGCGCCTCTTTCACCCGGGCGATTGTGTTGCGCCGTCAGAAGAAGTGCATGCAGAAATTCTCGCTGTCCCTGCCGCGGCACCGTGGATGGCACTGCGTGAGGGTGTTGATTTTATGAAGCGTGTGAAACCGAAAGTAGCGCTTCCGATTCATGATGCGTTTTTGAAACATCCCGAAATGCCGTGGTACAAAGTTTTTGAAATGGGTACGAAAGATACCGGTATCACCTTCACCCGCATGCCGATCGGCGAGGCGAAAGAGTTTTAATAAACCAAGCGCGTTGTCATCTTGAGCCCTGCCACCGCCTTTGGCGGGGCCCCGCTGAAAGCGGTGGTCGAAAGATCCCCCTAGCTACGTGCATGAGATCCCTCGGCAGGGCTCGGGATGACGACTCAAGAAAAGAAAAAAAGACCCCATTTATATTCGCCGGGTCTTGGGCGAGAGTAGAAGTGCGCGGGCTACAGGATCCCGTCGCCGAGGTTCGTGCCGGAGAGGTGCGCGTCCCTGGCCTTCGGTGTCTTGGCAGGCGTGCCCTCGGGCGGAGGGGGTTCCTGACCGTGGAGCATGTTCGTGATGAACGCGTCGAACGCGTCATCGTCGTAGTCCTTCATAATCTCATCGACCTCGGCTTTGCACGTGGGGCATACAGGGATGTGATCGAACCATTCTTTTGAGGCCGTTCGATGCTCTTCTGTGATTGGTCCACCGCTCTTGACCGCTGTCACCGTTTTCTCGAAGTTCTGTCTGATTTTCTCGCAGGTCATGGTGTCCTCCCACTTTCGTAGTTGTGCGCACTATCGCGCAATGTGTTGACGAAGAACAAACGATTTTTCCGCATGATATTTATAGCAGAAGAAGAAGAAGTCAATGCCCGATTTCCTCCCCTTAGGATAAGGGGAGGCGAGGAGGGGTTGAGTGCAGTCAAGATATAAACCACCCCTTGCCCCTCCTTAAAAAGGAGGGGAAACATCGATCTATGATCATTCTCGGTATCGAAACAAGTTGTGACGAAACAAGCGCGGCTTTGGTGGAGGCGCGTGGTTTTAACTTTCACGTACTTTCGAATATCGTCGCCTCGCAGATAAAAATTCACGCGAAGTACGGCGGGGTTGTTCCCGAAGTCGCCGCCCGCTCGCACATCACCGCAATCCTCCCCGTCATCCAAAAAGCCCTTGATGAGTCGAAAGTCAAAAGTCGAAAGTCAAAAGTCGATCTTATTGCGGTGACCGCCGGCCCCGGGCTTATCTCCGCACTTTCGGTCGGGCTAGAGACCGCACGGTATCTCGGCTATGCGTGGGGCGTGCCGGTTGTTGCGACAAATCATCTCGCCGGTCATTTGTATTCATCGTTACTCAATACACGAGGTCGGACCTCATTTACGAGGTCCGACCTCAAAGCGTTGAAATTTCCGGCGTTAGGATTAATAGTGTCCGGTGGACACACGGAGCTCGTGTTTATGAAAGCCCACGGCAACTATAAACTCATCGGCGAGACACTGGATG
The DNA here is from genome assembly GCA_030648795.1 of bacterium. Lineage (GTDB taxonomy): Bacteria > Patescibacteriota > Patescibacteriia > JACQSD01 > JACQSD01 > JAUSHC01. Next base: position 11,449 of record JAUSHC010000007.1, read on the forward strand.
ACGCGGCAGGAGAAGCATTTGATAAAATCGCAAAACTTTTGGGGTTGTCGTATCCGGGCGGACCAGAGCTTGCGCGACTCGCCGAAAAAGGCGATCCGCATGCGTACGAATTTCCTCGTGGCATGATTGGGAGTAAGGATTTTAACTTCTCTTTCAGCGGACTTAAAACTTCTTTACTTTATTTTTTAAAAAGCCAGAAGCTGGTTGCTAAAAGCCAAAAGCTTGCCAATATCTGCGCCTCCGTGCAGGCGGCGATCGTTGACGTGCTCGTCGCAAAAACCGTTTCAGCTGCAAAAAAATACCGTGTCAAAACGGTATTACTCGGTGGTGGTGTCGCGGCAAACAAATCCCTTCGCCAAAAACTTAAAACTGCACTAAAAAAAGATGTTTCACGTTCCACGTTTTACGTTCCACGTCTTGAGTATTGCACCGACAACGCTGCCATGATCGCCGCTGCCGGATACATCACCTACAAACGCCGCGGTGCTACGCCACTCGATCGACTTCGCGTTGATCCGCATCTTCCATTGCGATAAGCAAAATTATCTAATGGGTCGTGGTGTTTTTGCCGTTTCCTCCCCCTTTGCAAGGGGAGGCGAGGTGGGGTTATTGTCGGCGA
>JAUSHC010000012.1 GCA_030648795.1 bacterium
TCCCGCCCCGAACTGACAAGTGAAGCAACCAGCGAAATCTCGCGGGCATGTCGCTCCGCGAACATAACAAACACAATACCCAAGAGCGTCATCAAGACCGAGAACCCGGCGCCAAACGTCGCCTTTGAGAAGTCCTTCAAAAACCCGACATGGAAATTCACGGCGGCGATTGAATCGTCGTGCGAACACAAAATTCCCTGCATAATCCCGACAAGACAGCAAAATTGCGCGCCTCCTTTACACACAAGACCCAAAAACCCGAGCAATGCCATGCCCGAAAAAACGAAAAGAAGAGTTATAGCGACAACTAATTTTATCACTCTTTAATTATAGCAGAATAAAAAAAAGAATCAATCGCCACTCCACACCAAGTTGCCGCACCAAATTAGTTGACAAAAACTCAACATGTGCGGTATAATATAACCGCACATTCACAACATAATAAAACATGACGGAGGTGGCAAAATGCCAGAAAAACAGACCCTGGAAATACGGTGGCACGGTCGAGGTGGACAAGGCATTGTAACTGCGGCAAAAATGCCCGCTGAAGTTATCATCAAACAAAATGGTCATGCTCTTGCGTCACAAGAATACGGACCGGAACGTTCCGGTGCGCCAATCAAGTGCTATACGACCATAAGCAACACGGAGATCAAAATGTATTCTCAGCCGGAACACCCGGACATTGTTATTGTGGTGGATTCTACTCTTCTGAAAACCGAACCAATTCTTGAGGGCACGAATGAAAATGCGATTATTATTGTAAACAGTTCGCATGAACCGGAGAACATTGCCCGCGCAATCAGCGGAGGAAAAAGAAAAGTATGGACTGTTGATGCGACCGCCATTGCGTTACAAGAACTAGGGAAAAACTTTCCGAACACTACGCTTCTTGGCGCACTTATTCGTGCAACCGAACTCGTATCGCTTGAAAACATTCTCGAAAAAGTAGCGGAAGGACTTGGAAAGAAGAATGCGGCACTTTTGGAAGGAAATCTCCAGGCAGTCCGGCGCGGCTACAATGAAGCGCGTTTCTATCAGGGATCAGAAGATGCTGTGCCATCAACACCCGCCCCGCCTCAAAAAGCATGGTATGAGATCGAAGAAGCGGGAACACTTCCTGCCGGAACCGCAAAAAAATATTCCACGGGCGACTGGCGCATCACGCACCCCGTACTTAATGAACAATGCGTACACTGCATGCTCTGCTGGCTCTTCTGTCCCGATAATGCAATTGTCGTGAAAAATGAAAAAGTAATTGGTTTTGATCCGGAACACTGTAAAGGATGCGGCATTTGTGCTGAAGTCTGTCCGCCAAAAATTCGGGCTATTGCAATGGAAGAAGGAGGAGAACCATGCGAAAAGTGATTGCCGCAACAGGGAATCAAGCCATTGCGATTGCCTTGCGCCAAATCGAACCTGACGTCATGTGCGCCTATCCTATCACGCCGTCTACCCAGATTATGGAAACATACGCGCAATATATTGCGGATGGTATCGTCAAAACCGAACTTCGACTTGTAGAAAGTGAACACTCTGCGATGAGCGCATGCATTGGCGCATCCGCGGCAGGAGCTCGCGTTGTAACTGCAAGCTCTTCTCAGGGAATCGCACTCATGCATGAAATACTTTATATTGCTTCGGGTCTTCGTCTTCCGATTGTAATGGCGGTTGCTAATAGAGCGCTTTCGGCACCTATTAATATCCATGGAGATCACAGTGATACCATGGGCTCTCGTGATGCGGGATGGATCCAGCTCTACGCAAAGAACGCTCAGGAAGCGTACGATACCATAATCCAAGCTATCCGCATCGCGGAGGGCGCGCGGCTTCCAGTTATGGTTTGTTTTGACGGATTTACCATAAGCCATAGTGTCCAGAGGATAGAAATCCTTGAAGATGCGGAGGTGAAAGATTTTATAGGCGTATATAAGCCGGAACATTCACTTCTTGATATCAAAAGATCCAAAACATTCGGAACATTTGCTCTTCCGAACTTCTATGCTGAGATAAAATACCAGCAACGCGACGCCATGAGAAAAGCCCTTTATATCATCAAGGATATCGACACGGAATTCCTGAACCGCTTCGGAACATCATACGGCCTCTTTGAAACGTATATGCTTGAAGACGCAGAAATCGCAACCGTTGTGATTGGATCTACCGCAGGCACGCTGAAATACGCTACGGATGAAATGAGAAAAGAAGGAATCAGGGCTGGAATGCTACGAATACGAGCGTTCCGTCCGTTTCCCGCAAAAGACATTACCGATACACTGAAACATCTTAAAGCAATCATGGTTCTTGACCGCACTGATTCCCCAGGAACCGACGGACCGCTGTATCAAGATATTTGTTCTGCGCTCATTGATATGCCGATTCATCCCTCGATATCCAACTTCATGTACGGACTTGGGGGAAGAGAGCTTGCATTAGAAAAAGCGAAGCGTATCTACCGCGATCTTGCGGATGCGACACGAAAAGGCATAAAAGTGGAGCACGGCTATGATGTACGCACAGAGGGGGTGGGACGATGAAAAAGCTTTTGCAGGTCCAGGAAGCCCTGACCGGTGGACACCGTTTGTGCGCAGGATGCAGCGAGTCGATCATTGCAAAACAGGTGGTCATGGCATCTCCGCGTCCCGTTGTCGCCATACTTGCGACCTCGTGTCTTGAAGTTGCAACCACAATCTATCCCTACACCGCATGGATGATTCCCCTGTTACATGTCGCCTTTGAAAATGTGGATGCGGTCGCAAGCGGGGTTGAAGCGGCATATCTTGCGCTCAAAAAACAAAGCACGTTACCGCACAATGAAGACCTGGAAATACTGGCGCTCGGAGGAGACGGCGGAACGTATGATATAGGACTCCAGTCGCTTTCGGGCGCACTTGAACGCAAAGCACGAATCCGTCGTATATGCTTCTGCAATGAAGGATATATGAATACCGGCATACAACGCTCAAGCGCAACACCATTTGGCGCGCACACAACCACAACACCCCGAGGCAACGCAAGCTTCGGGAAAATCGAGTGGCGCAAAGACCTGACCGGGATCGTAGCCGCGCATCATATTCCGTATATCGGACAGGCCGCACCCGTTACACTGAAACCCCACGACCTTCGCATAAAAGCGGCAAAAGGATTTGAAGCGGATGGTCCGGCATTCCTCAACGTACTCGCGCCCTGTAGCCGCGGATGGGGCTTTGAACCGAAAGATACGATCGCAATAGCGAATCTTGCGGTTGAAACATGCTACTGGCCGCTCTTTGAAATCGTTGAAGGAAAATGGAATCTAACATACGAGCCGAAAATAAAAAAACCAATTAGAGATTGGCTTGCGGCTCAAAAAAGATTTGAACATCTCCTTACCGATGAACCCCTCATCGAATATATTCAGAAAAGAATTGACGAGGAGTGGGAAGCGCTTCTTAAGAAGTGTGACAGGAAATAAAAACACTTCGAGAAACTTTATTTCATACGCTCGCGCGCACTACGCCCGCGAGCTTTTTTTATTTCTTAAAGACTGTTCTTGTTCTTTAGCGTTTTTCCCCCGTCGCATACCAGCACCCCTGCGGCCCCATGCGCGCCGAATGAATCTTACCCGCGGGCACATCATACCGATCCTGCTGCCTGAGCGTTGTGGTTTTCTCATCTATAGTAAAATCCATTCCGCCGTCAAGAATAAGATACGCATGCGTTCCCGGATGGCGATGGTCGGGATAAAGCGTGCCTGCAGAATCACGCCAGATTCTAATACTGGAAAATCCCTCACCCTCAAGCTTTTTCCGCGCGCGGTCGGGAGTAATAATGCCGAATTCTTTTCTTAACATATCTTTTAAAAATTCCAAGCTCCAAGCACAAAATTACAAATAATACCCAATGACCAAAATTCGAAATATTTCGAACATTGGAATTTGAGATTTATTTGTGATTTGTAATTTGTTATTTGGAATTTTAGAAATTACTCATAGCGAAGTGCTTCAATCGGACTTTTCTTTGATGCCTGGCGCGCCGGATACAACCCAAACAGAAGCCCGACGCTGGCTGACACCCCAAGCCCGATGAGTGCCGCTGATACCGGAAATGAAAACGTCCATGGCAATGCCA
>JAUSHC010000028.1 GCA_030648795.1 bacterium
ACAACTTATGCCGCCTACGGACGGCACCCCGTCACCGCTTTCTGCGGGACCCCGCCATTGGCGGTGGCCAACGGCGGTGGCAACTTACAACTTACAACTGGTTCACTCGTGATTGGATTTGCATTGACAGTACGTACCGCGGAAGTCGGATGGATGTTTGGGGGCGCGCTTCTTGTGTGGTGTTTCTACCGACGCGAAAGTTCATGGTCGCGCGTGGCGCTCTCGATATGCGCGGTGCTCGTTGCCTTTTTTCCTATTTTTTTGCACAACACGTCGCTGTATGGGAATCCGTTTTATAACGGGTATGCACAAATTGACAGTGATGCGCTTCCCGCGGCGTTTGCATGGCATTTAGAGTCACGATTTTTCTCGACGATATTGTCGTTGCTTTTACCCTTCGGTATAAAACCCTTGGTGCTTTTGGGAAATATATATACATACGGCGTTTGGTTTTTTTGGTGGATGGCAGTGCCGACGATTCTTGGTCTTGTTTTGTATGTCCGTGCTTTCTGGCGCAGTCGAGAGCCGAAATTTGTATTTACACTTTGTCTGCTTCTTACGGCAACCTGGCTTTTTGTGTATTATGGAAGCTGGGAGTTTCGTGATACGACGCTTGCGGGTTCGACGATCGGTACGTCGTATGTTCGTTATTGGCTTCCACTATTTATTTTTGGGATTCCCTACGCGGCATATGCTTTGCAATCGCTACAGAATAGGATGATGCGTCGTGGAGTTTTTGTGATGCTTTTTCTTCTTTCGTTTTCCGTTGTTTTTTTTCAGACTCCGGAAAGCCTCGTTTCTCTCTATCGTACGGCGCATGCAAATCGCGCGGTGACGCAAGCCGTTTTACAAAAGACTGACGTTACTGCAGTGATCCTCACCGAACGTTCTGATAAACTTTTTTTCCCGGATCGTCGCGTGATTTTCAATGATCTGCTTGATCAGAAGAAAATTGATCGTGTGGTGGCGTTTCTTGCGGATCGCGTGCCGATGTATTATTTTACCGAATTGCAAGAACATGATATTGATTTTATGAATGAGCACCGATTGGCGCAATATGGTGTTAAATGGAGTGGGGGGGGGGAAATTGGCGGGCAAAGATTGTACCAACTCGAGAAAATTTCTAATTAACCTAATTGACCGAATTTCTAATCAAGAACCAATGACGTAAGCGCCAAATTTTTAAGTATTAGAAATTGGGATTTTTTTAGGTAAATTAGAGCAATTAGAATAATTAGAAATTACCACCATGTTACATCGCCATTATCGCTATTTCCGTTTTTTTCTTATTGCAATCCCCATCGTTGTTTTCTTTTGGTTGGTCGCAAAAGATTTTGCGTTTTCCGGTCGGCTCGATATGTCCTATGATTTTTCGCACGATTCACCGTTTGTGAAACGGCCGTGGCCGCCAGTACGATTTCATGATATCGAATACGATACAGCGACGGGCGATGCTTTCGAGCGCATGTTTGTTGAGCCGGCAACGTTTGCCGTGAAGTTGCCGAGGAAATTTAAACGTGCGACCGTGGAGGTGCTTTATAAAAAAGATGCGGCGCAACCATTGCGTGTTGGTGTTCGTATGCATCCGGAAAAATGGGCGTGGGATATTCATGATCTTGAAGTTGTCGGGGAAGAGAATGGTTGGACGCGAGGACGTGTTCGTTTTGAGAATATTGGACGCGCTGCGTTTACCGACGGAAAATTGCAGTTTCTTTTAAATGCTCCGGGGCTTTTTGAAAATGGACAGGAGGTCGCATTGACTGAAATTCGTGTGATTGCAGAAAAAGATCCAATAACGCTTTCGAATTTTTTTCCACGATTATGGCATTGGCTATGAATTATATTAGGCAAATTATTCATGATGTTTTCGTTGTCGCGCTTGTGACGTTTATTGTTTATTTTTTTGCTGATCTTCTAAAGCCAGGATTTGTCACGAATTATATCAACCTGAATATGCTTTTGCTTTTCGTTATTGCGAGTGGCATTGCAACAATCCTCTTGACGGGGGATGGAAAGTAGCGTATTCTTTTCTTCAACCCCGTTTTCGATGGAAGGAGGTGTCTATCGAACAAGAAATTGGTTACTGTATGCGTTTGTCAGATTAACCGAAAACAATCGGAGGAGACAGTGACACAACAGGACAACGGGAACTGCCCAACGTGCCATCACATGCTTATCGAGAGGGGGACGAGGCCGGAGGTTGCCATCATTTACTTGAAACCTGATGAGCAGAATCCGTCCAAGTTCTCCATTCGCGTGGTAATGGGGTACGTTGGCTTCAGTAATCAAGGAAGAGGCGGGAAGGGGCGCATCACCGCAGTAAAGCCCGATAGACTGGATATCAGTCCCAGTCATGTCGTTGCGGCAGTACATCTGTCGTGTGTCGACATGGATAAGATTCGGGAGTTGCCTTTCATCCCCGCGCGCCGTGATATGACGATTAGCGATGTACGAAAGATCGCTATGCAAAGTGTCAGGCGCATTCTTCCGGCTGCTGTCGCCGCATAGGGCCGTTGTCCGAGGGATTGTCTGAGGGGACATCTTCGGAGGAGGTTTTGGGTGGACGCATGCGTTGTGTCCACCCTTTTTTATAGTTATTGATTTTTTTCTAAGTAAGTATTACAATTCCAATATGACCCAGTAACAAAACATCACTTGCTCCGCAAATCTCGTGAGACTATTCTCTATGCACAACCTATTATTCTTTTACTTATTACTCACACGCCGTGCACGCATTATTCTTTTGTTATCAAAGAATAGTCTCACGGGGTGATGTTCTTGTTACTGGGTATGATTGACGGTGTTAAAATAAAGACATTGAAAGTTTTTCCCGACAAGATTGATCTCGGCGAACAAATAAAGACGCCCGGATTTTTAATGGAAGTTTTGCGAAACGATGAAGGGTTGCTTCCGCGTTTTGGACAGTCGACGTTTACCGTCGCATATGAAGGGGCAATTAAGGGATTTCATTGGCATAAAAAACAAGATGATTTGTGGTTCATTGCTACGGGACGTGCGATGGTGGTGCTGTACGATTTGCGGGAGGGCTCTTCCACTAAAGGAGAAACGCAAGTGATGATGGCGGGCATGAATGATTATAAATTAATTGTTATTCCAAAGGGAGTCGCACATGGATACAAAGTGATCGGAAAAGAGCCAGTGATACTTTTTTATCACACCACAGAGTGTTACAACCCGAAGGATCCGGATGAGCATCGCATTGCGTGGGACGACAAAAAAATCGGATTTGATTGGTCAATGAAAAATCAATGAAACGAAAAGGACCGTGGAAAGTGATGGGAACCCGAGTGGTGTATAAAAATCCATGGATTGCCGTCCATGAAGATCGTGTCATACAACCGGATGGCAAGAAAAGTATTTACGGAACGGTTGATTTTAAATCGGGCTCAACAATTGTGGCACTCGACAAAAAAGGTCGGGTGCTTTTGGCATATGAATATCGGTATGGAGGATCACGATACAGCTATGAATGTGTGAGTGGCGGACGAGAGAAAGGCGAAACGTTTTTGGCGGCAGCCAAGCGCGAGCTTGCGGAAGAGGCGGGTCTTATCGCAAAATACTGGAAACCGTTTGGGTGTGTAGAGCTCCCCACGTCTATTATGAATTTTCAAGAGTATCTTTTTCTCGCACGCGATTTTACGAAAACAAAAAAATCCCACGAGGGGACAGAGGTCATCCGCCTGCGATGGGTTCCTTTGGCGAAAGCGTACCAGATGGTGTGCGATGGAACGATCACGCACGCAGGAACGATCGTTTTGATTTTGCGCGTTCGTGAATTACTTCAGAAGAAGGTTCGCTAAAAGACTGATTGAAAGTCCGAGAAGTCCACCGACAAACACTTCGAGCGGATTGTGACCGATCTCTTCAGGAAGTTTCGGAAGATGCTCTCTCTTTTTTTCTTCCGAAAGTTCGCGTACAATATAATTTAAGGTCTTACTTTGTTTGCCGAGAGTTCGTCGAAAGCCAATTGCATCGCGAATGACAATGAGTGCCATAATGAGGCTGATGGCAAATGCAGATGATGCCATTCCTTCTTTGAGCGCGATCATGGTTGCAAGCGAAATGACAAATGCGGTGTGTGAGGAAGGCATGCCGCCGTATTCTGAAATCAAGTGCATGAAATCGAAATTTCCTTTAATGCCGTCGAGTGCGAGTTTTAATCCTTGTGCAATAAGCGCGGCGATAATCGGGATGATAAATAATTGGTAGGACATAAAAAATTTTAGATTGATGATTTATTTTTACGCAATTATTTTTGGGATTGTCCAGGGGTTGACTGAATTTTTTCCTGTTTCAAGTTCGGGGCATTTGTTGATTGCACACAAATTATTTCCGGTGTTCACCGATGATATCGCGGTAACGTTCGATGTAGCACTGCATCTCTCGACGCTCTTCGTTATTTTATTTTTTTATGGAAAGGATTTTTTGAAATATTGTCGTTCGTTTTATAGAGCGCCTGACATCGCAGATCGTCGGATAGGTTGGATGATACTTTTCGCAACGCTCCCCGCAGCGTTCGTCGGTTATTTTTTGGAAGATATCATTGTGGGAACAACTCGTGAGCTTTTTCTTGTCGCGACGATGCTCATTCTCGGTGGATTGTTTTTTATTATCGTAGAGCGATGGGGGAAGCGTGCAGTACCATTCGAACATCTGACAAAAACACAGGCATTCCTTATTGGTTGTGCACAAGCCGTTGCATTGATTCCTGGAGTCTCACGTTCTGGTAGTACTATTATAGCAGGAATGGCATTACGTTTGAAGCGTGATGCGGCAACGCATTTTTCATTTCTCTTGGCCGTGCCAATCATTGCGCTTGCGGGCGCAAAGCGCCTTGTTGATTTGTTTATGGGTGCGCCATTAACGTTAGAGCAAATCCTCGTTTTTCTTATTGGTTTTGCGACTGCCGCAGGAGTAGGGGCGTTATGTATTCAGTATCTTATCGAACACGTAAAAACAAAAACATTTCTGCCGTTTGCTGTTTACCGTATTGCGCTTGGTGTTCTGCTCTTCGGATTCATTTTTTTCCAAAAATAGACCCGTCCCTGCCATAGGCAGGGCATCTGGGCGGGTATATTATGAGTAGAGTCGGCTCCGCCGACGTAAATTTAAAAAGCCCTTATCTAAAGATTCGGGCAACATAATAAAAAGCCGTAGAGCTTTTTATCGATCTTGTGCAAATTGTTAAAGAGCGACTGGACAAGGAAATTTATTTTTGTTTTTCGCTCGCGAAGAGTCTTGGAGCGTTTTTTGAATCCGCCGAAGAGGCGGAGGAACGATTGATATATGTATTATAGCCTAGTGTGACACAAAAAGCAATGAAAAAAATTTCAGGGAAAATAGTGCACGGAAGTGGGCGTGGGAAACAACTTGGATTTTCTACGGCGAACATCGCTGTGCAGGGTAAAGTGCCTGTCGTACATGGGGTATATGCATGTTGGGTGACGGTACAAGGGAAGCGCTATGCCGCGGCAACAAGTGTCGGCGTGAACGAAATGTTTGGTGAAAAAGAGCCGACGATTGAAGCGCACATTTTGGATTTTTCTGGGGACATCTATGGTGAGAACGTGAAAATGGAATTTGTCAAGCGCTTGCGGGCGATGGAACGGTTTGATACGGTGAAAGCGCTAAAAGAACAGATAAAAAAGGACGTGGAGGGGGTTCAAGGCGTTTTACGGAGTGCTTCGGCGCATTCTCCCTCGCTTTCTTCGGACGCCCAGCGTGCGTCCTCAGGGATCCGCCCTCACTCTTCCGCCTCTGGCGGAAACCGTGCCCGTTCGGGCTCCTAACCCGCTCGAGAGAAACACGCCAAATCACTCCTTTATGTTTACTGGTATCATTCGTACAATTGGAATAGTAAAAGAGATCAAGAATGGGGTATTGCAGATTATCCCGAAGAGTTTGTTGCAGCTGAAGTTGGGAGATAGTGTCGCTGTCAACGGGGTGTGTTTGACGGTTGAAGAGGTTTTGAGCCGATCGCATCAAAAGCTATTCAGTTTTTCGTTGATGTCTTCGACGCTAGGCGCGACGACGTTAGGAATATTGAAGCAGGGGGATGTCGTAAATCTTGAATTGCCGTTGCGATACGGTGATCGCGTGGATGGGCATTTTGTTTTGGGACATGTGGATGGGGTTGGAGAGGTGGTGGGTGTTTCAAAGAAACAAAGAAGCAAAGAAACAACCGTACGAGTGCCAACGAATCTCAAGAAATTTTGTGTGGCGAAAGGATCAATAGCCTTGGATGGTGTGAGCTTGACGATTATGTCGGTGCGCGGACGCGATGTGCTCGTTTCACTGACGCCATACACTTTAAAAAATACGCGGTTTGCAAATGTGCGTGTGGAAGATAGAGTGAATGTGGAAGTAGACGTGCTTGCTCGATATCGGCAGAGTAAAAATATTATTCGAGCGAAGCCTGTCCCGTAACAACGCGAAGCTTTGTTATCGGGGTCGAGAATTACCTTATGAAGACAAACACATTTACAAAAAAATTAGATGGGCGTGGGGTACGGGTTGCGGTGGTACGGGCACGGTTTAATGAAAAAATTACTGATGGACTTTTGCATGGATGCTTAAAAGGTTTGCAAGAATGTGCGGTGCAAAAGAAAAATATAAATGTTGTTGAAGTGCCGGGGTCATTTGAGATTCCGTTTGCGGCGAATGTTCTCGCAAAGAGCGAGAAGTATGATGTGATTATTGCACTTGGCGCGGTGATTAAGGGCGAGACGAAGCACGACGAGTACATCGCGAACGCTGTTGCGTATGGTATTACGAAAGTGAGTGTCGCAACCGGCGTGCCGGTAATTTTTGGCGTCATCACGCCGAATAATTTAGAACAAGCGATTGCGCGAGCAGGAAATAATAAACAAAACAAGGGATACGAGTCGGCGATGTCCGCAATAGAAATGGTGCAAATGATGAACGCGTTGCGGTAATTTTTCATCGTGATATACTGATATTACTATGCTCGACCAAAACGATCTCAAGCAAATTGGTACCGTTATTAAAGAAAACAACAAAGAACTCACGAAGGATATCACCAAAGATATCATGGGGCAGGTGGGTATTCTTATCGCAGAAAACAACAAAGAACTCACGAAAGAAATAGTGGGGCAGGTTAGAGTAGAACTGGGTGAGTTTATCACAGACAATGTACTTACTGCTATTGATGACGCGGAAGAACGATTATCAGAAAAGATTAATACGTTACCGACGAAAGACGATCTCGTGAGAGTAGTTGCCAGCGCGCAAGGAGAAGTCGTTGCGCAGTTAAGAAGGGAAGATGAGAAAGTAAATTTGCAAACTCGGTTCCTTAAAGAAGCGAACGTGCTTACCGATGAACACTGCAAAGCATTGCGCGCATTACAAGTTTTTCCTTCGATTGAGATATAACGCATGAATAGAGCATTAAAGAATCAACCTTAAAATATAGGTTGATTTTTTATTGCTTTTTTTGTTATTTTTTGATAGAATATAAATATGAATCCCGTTAGAAGCCGCGGTCGCGAACGGGAAACATAAAGTACTGATAGAGAATGAGAGGTATTATAAATTGTTAACTATTCATTAAGCAGGTGGTGATCGTACCCTGCTTCTAACAGGATGAAAATTGTCATTCTCGCAGGTGGTGGTGGGACACGACTCTGGCCTCTCTCTCGCGAAACAAAGCCAAAGCAGATTCAGCCATTTCTGGATAAAGAAACGCTTCTGCAAAAAACGTATAAGCGCATCCGTCGCGGGTTTTCCGCTAACGATATTTTTGTTGCGACGAACGGAAAATTTTCCGATCTCGTGCGCGGGCAACTACCAGAAGTACGTAAACAGAATTTTTTTATTGAACCGGTGCGCCGCGATACTGCGGCGGCGATTGGGCTTGTGGCGGCGTTATTTTATCGTGAAAATCCAAAGACTATTTTTACTACCGCAAACTCCGATCATTTCATTAAAAATGAAAAAGAATATCTGCGTGTATTAAAGCTTGCCGGAAAAGTTGTTGCCGATCACCCTGATCAAACGGTACTGCTTGGCTTGAATCCCGTATATCCCGAAACGGGGTATGGCTATATCCAGATGGGTGGGAGTTTTATGGAGTATGGGAAGGATCAGGTGTTTCGTGTGAAGCGGTTTATCGAAAAGCCGCTACTCGAAAAAGCAAAAGAGTTTCAGGGTAAGTGGGAATATTTATGGAACCCGGGCATGTTCGTGTGGCGCGCCGATACGCTTCTTAAGCTTTTTGCCGTGCATCTTCCGGAGATGTATGCAATTCTCATGCGCATTGCCGAAGATCCGCGTCGACTCGCAACCGAGTTTGCAAAGATCAAACCGATCTCTATTGATTATGGCATCATGGAGAAGACAAAAAAACTTTTAGTGATTCCTGCGGATTTTGGCTGGTCGGATATCGGGCATTGGAAAACTATTTATGACGCACTCACGGAGAAAGAACACGATAATGTGGTGCGAGGGCATCATGTGGGCGTGGATAGTCGAGGAAATTTGATTTATAGCTTGACGGGGAAAATGGTGACGACGGTCGGCGTGCACAACATGATTATTATTGAAACCGCTGACGCGATTCTCGTGTGTCCGAAAGATCGGGCGCAGGATGTGAAGAAGATTGTGGCGGAGCTGACACGGAAGGGGATG
>JAUSHC010000030.1 GCA_030648795.1 bacterium
TGAGTGCCGGTTTTTTTGATGGCGCAACGCTGTCGATTTATCTTGCATATGTTTATCTCTATGGATTTTCGGCAGCCTGGGCTTTTGTCGGTGCTGCCATCGGCTTTTTACTTGTAAGAAAGTATGCTTGGAAAATCAAGCTAAAAGCTGACGAATTGAAAGTGTATTCCATGCCGGAATATTTTTTCAGAATTTTAGGAAAGAAAAATGGTCTCATGTTTTCGTTTTTCTTAGTGCTCCAATTTTTTCTGTTACTCATAGTAAATTTGATAATTAGCGGAAAAATTTTAGCGGCCATTTTCCCAGTCCCATATTTTCTTGCTGTTTTAGTTGGCGGCGCGATTGTTTTGACATATTTATTGCTCGCCGGTTTCAAGGCGGTAGTGCGCACGGATTTTTTCCAAATGATTATCATGTTTGTGATGAGCTTGTCCGTGGGCATGTTTCTGTTTAGCAAGACCAGCATTCCGATCTCGGAATTTAACCTTGGCACTTTAGGAATTGGCAATACGGTCGGTTTTCTCATTCTTTTTGGTTTTGGAATCATGGTCGCTCCGGATTTGTGGCAAAGAATTTTTGCAACGAAGGACGAGAAAAATTTGAAGCGCGGGTTGGCATATTCCGCTTTGGTATTGCCAATTCTCGGAATCGTCATTAGCGTTGTTGGCCTTGCTACAAAACAATTTTTTCCGCATATCGTACCGGAGGACGCTTTGGTTACCGGATTCTCACACCTTCTTCCTTTCGGGTTAAAGGAGTTCGGCATGGTGTTGCTGTATGCGGTTGCACTTTCGTCTTCGGATACCGTTACGTTCGTTGTCGCATCTATTATTACTCGCGACCTCAAAAACTACTCCGCAAAGTACAGTGAAGAATCAATGAAAAAACTTACTCGATTTTTCATGGTTGTTTTTATTGCGCTCGCAGGGCTCGTCGCTATTTTCTATCAGAACATTTTAGCTCTCGGTTTTTCGCTCGCAAGCTTAAACCTCGCGCTCTTCCCTGTCGTTTTTGGTTCGCTCTACTGGAAGCTGAAAGAGCGAGCGGTTTTTTGGAGTTTGGTGTTAGGATTTTTGAGTATTATCGTTTTATTTGCCACGAACCAACTCAATCCTCAAAACGCAGTTCTTTCGCTTCCAGTTGTCCTGTTTTCATTGCTTATTTTTCAAAAATTTTTTAGAATGGAGTCAGCAATTACTGTTTCAATTTAAAAATTTTTATATGGCCAACCATCTTGAGTCAACAACCCCACGCGAACAACTTGCCGCGTATCGCACGGATCTTGCGAATGAGCGCACCGGGCTTGCGTATGTGCGTACCGCGCTGACGTTGTTTGTCGTTGGTATTACGTTTCTGAAATTTTTTAGTGATCCGGTGTTGATTGTGAGCGGGATCATTTTTATCCCAGCAAGCATCGCGCTTTTTATTTTCGGGCTTGATCGATACAGACGCATGCGTAAGATGATCAGTCGTATCCGTCGCGCACATCATATTTCTTCGCGGTAACATGAAAGAACGTTTCAAAATTTTTTCAGCAGTGCATGTGTTTCTGGTGAAGGATAACTGGATTTTTTTGTTGCGACGCGCACACACCGGCTGGAGCGACGGGCAGTACAATGTAGCGCAAGGACATATCGAGGAAGGGGAGACGGCAATGCAATGTGCCATACGAGAAGCTAAAGAGGAGGCGGGAGTGGACGTCGCTGCGCACGATCTCGCGTTCGCCCACATGATGCATCGATATTCGATAGAGGAAACGCCGCCGCACCGCGTGTATGCCGATTTCTTTTTTGTTGCGCGCACGTGGAAGGGCGAACCGCATCTCGCTGAACCTGCAAAAAGTGATCATGCGAATTGGTTCCCTCTCGACCAATTGCCCGACACGATTATTCCGTATATTCGAACAGCGATACAGAACTATCGCAAGAACATTCCCTTCTCCGAGCTTGGCTGGGAGTAGGGTTTGATAGTATGTACCCTTTACAAGAGGTTATATTTTTGCTATAAACCCAGAGTGGAGAGAGGCCTCTATCGATCGAACGCGTACATAGCATGTGTCAGTCGATATCAATGGAGGCACCATGGACAGCAAAGAGAGCAGTAAGAAACGAGGCATGCAAGTGACTACGCATGGCACTCGTGGAAGCAAAAGCAAAGAAGGAGGCGTTGAAAGCAGAACGTGAAAAAGCCGCCGCTGAACTTAAGGCAAAACGCGAAGCTCTTTCGGCCGAGAGCGCAAAAAAGCGTGAGGAGCTCAAGCAAAAAGAAGCGGCTCTGCGCGCCGAACGTCAAAAAGCAAACGCGGACTTGAAAGCAAAACAAGAACAGCTTCGACTCGAAGAAAAGCAGAAGCGCGACGCACTCAAGAAAAAACCCACTGCGCAATAACATAAAAGCGAGAAAAGAACCCCAATCCATCGGGGTTCTTTAGTTATAATTACTTGTTCCGTGGGTGATTTCATGAGATGATAAACCTATATGAATCAGGAAGAGAAAAAAGTATCCGATGAGGCGATGCGATACGTGAAAGAGCATAAGCACGATATCTTGAAGAAATTTATTGATCCGAAAATATTTGCTTCGGTTATCGTTCCCGTGTCTATTTTTATGGCCGGCTCGCCGGGAGCCGGAAAAACAGAGTACTCGCAACGCCTTATTTCCGAACGTGGTCCAAATGTAGTACGGGTTGATGCCGATGAGGTTCGAGTGCTTATGCCACAGTATGATGGAAAAAATTCATACGTCGTACAAGCCGCCGCCGCAATTGGTGTTGAGAAATTGTATGATCATGTCCTTAAGAAAAAATTACACTGCGTGATGGATGGGACATTTTCAAATCTTGAAAAGGCAAAATCGAACATTCAACGATCAATAAGAAAGGGGAGGGTGGTGCAGATATTTTATCTGTATCAAGATCCTCTTGTGGCATGGGAGTTCACCAAAAAACGCGAAGCGCTTGAACATCGTAATATTCCCAAAGATGCTTTTGTGAATGCGCTATACTTGGCGAAAGAAAATGTACAAAAAGTGAAGAAAGAATTTGGCGATCAGCTCGTCGTCAATATCGTATTGAAAGATTTCAAAAAGGAGTACGAAAAATTGATCCATGACGTAGTCACTGTTGATCAATATGTAGAAATCGGCTATACTAAAAATGATCTTTTAGCACTTCTTTTATGAAGAAAACTGCCAAGAAAATTTATACGGCTACAAAGTCGCAGACATCGAAGGATGTGTTTGCTGATTTTTTTCTGCGAACGCCTATCGAGAAGCAGACGGAAGTTTTGCGAGAAGTCGCACGAAAGGCAAACGCTGATCAGCGTGATCTTATGAAACGTTACGAGAAGATTGTTGGTGACGCTGTGTAATACTTTATCTTATTAAAGAACCCTTCGACCGTGGTCGGAGGGTTCTTTTTTTGACAGGGAATGCATCATACTGCTACACTCTCGCCATCTCTTTTGTTGCTTATCCAAGGAGGAAAGCGAAGAAAGAGAAAATTCACAGTGACACTCATACCAAGGGAGGTGAAGTCATGAACTCTGGAAACAAGGTAAGCGTGGGCGCTGGTATCGGCGTCGCAGTATTCTTCGTCCTTATCTTTGGCTTTGCTCTCGGGCAAGAATCCGGCATTCGATTGGAAAGGGAGCGGTGTAAGCAGGAACAGGTAGAACAGGTAGAACGGGAAAGTCCGTGCCCGACGCTTGGACTCAAATTCTTGTAGGAGGGGATCGCCATGGCAGAGGAAGAAGAGGATTACGTTGATCTTGATGCGCTGAAAATTCCACCGGAAGTCATCGCGATGCTCGACCGCAACATCGCGTTAGAGTTTCATGTTGTTCCCGTGCGCTTCGAGGATGGTGTTCTCGTCATCGCGCGACGACACGCCAGCCCAGGTCGCGTAGAAATACTCGTCGAAGATCTTTCGGCGATATTAAACTGTTCAGTCAGCGACGTCATCGCGACAGACGAGGCGATTGATCGTGCGCTTCAAAAGTACTACGCGCTTGACATGTCCATCCCATTGGCGCTTGGACCCGACGACCTTCCGGAGAAGCAAACGGTGCGCCATGAGGAAGACGGCATCATGGTCATGCCGATCGTGCTCGACCTTCTCGCGCAGGCAGTAAATGCCCGCGCTAGCCAAGTTATCATTGAGTCGTTCCGTGAGAGCGGGTATTGGAGAGCGGTATCTGCGGATGGATCGACCGTGGTATCGGGGGACATCGAGTGTATGCACGCACGCGCAATCGTCGATCGCTTCAAGATAATGGCGGAGCTCCATCTTGAAGAACGACAATTCCCACAAGATGGACACTTCGAGAAAATGGTCGATGACCATGCGGTCGACATACATGTCACCACGGCTCCCGTTCTCGACGGTGAAATCGCCGCACTCCGGATCCAATACAAAGAGGGTTGGTGAGTACGTTATCGAGCTACGTGAGGGAGGTGTAACACATCTCCTTCTTTTTTTGCTATAACAAAAACGCGCCGATCGCGGTCGGAGCGTTTTTTCTGTCCGTGTGCTATAGTTTTACTTGGCGTCTTTAACGCGAGTGCGGAGGCAGCGAGTGCAGAGGCGCACGCGTTTTCCGTCAATGCGGCGCACTTGCAGATTCACTTTTTGTCGGCGGATCGTCGCGATATTCGAGTGGCTGCGCGAATTCGCTTTCGCATTGTCCTTTTCGCAGGTGAAACAGTAAAGCATAGAATATAATGTTAATAGGATAGGATGAACATGAGTGTAGCAGGCGAGTAAGGAGAATGTCAAATCGAGTTTTATGACAATTAACCTAATTCCTAATTAACCTAATTTCTAAACAAGCGCCAATGTCTAAGTCAAAAATTTTTGTCATTGGGATTTTGGACATTATTTAGGTCAATTATCACCGCCTCTGGCGGGATCCCGCCTTTCAATATAATCTATTACAGTGGCGGGAGAAATTAAAAATTAGAAATTTGCCATTTATGGCCCTTAATCTTCTCTTCACGAATCCACTTCTTTTCCTTGCATGGATCGTCGCGATCCTGGTTACTCTTACGATTCATGAATTTTCGCACGCGTTTGTTGCGACGCTTCTCGGGGATCGGACACCACAAGACCAGGGTCGCCTTACGTTTGATCCGCGCGCGCATGTGGATACGACTGGTCTCCTCATGCTCGTCTTGGTTGGCTTCGGATGGGGAAAGCCAGTGCAATTCAATCCGCATAATCTTCGTTATCCGCGATGGGGTGCGACGTTCGTGGCATTAGCGGGACCACTTTCGAATTTTTTCGGTGCGCTTCTATTTGGGATTGCGGGAGTACTGCTGCTTCGGTTCGGGGTTCTTTCGGGAGAGAATCTTTTGATTTTTTTCCTTTTTCGCCTTGTCACCGTGAACGTCGTGCTTATGCTCTTCAACCTTATTCCCATCCCGCCACTGGACGGTTCAAAAGTACTTCTTGACGCTCTCCATCATCCGCGCTACGACCGCATCCGTTTTCTTCTTGAAACGCGTGGTCCAATTCTTTTACTCGCTTTAGTGCTTCTCGACATGATCCTTCCATTCTCTTTATTCGGATGGCTCTTTTCTGGTGCTTTATCCTTCGTATACAACGTTCTCTTTTCTTTTGCCGGTTAAGAATATGGTGTTGAAAAGGCAGGGTGTTGACCCCGTTAGAAGTCTTTGACGAAAAATTTTTTTGAAAAATTTTTCTTGTTCACACTATATTAATATTTCACAATACCCTAGTTTTTACAGAGAGATTTGTTATGTGTTTATATACAGACTTCTAACGGGGTTGACGCTTTTCCATGCTTTATGGTAGTGTTCATTTATTACAAAAGCCAAATTTGGCGTTTTTATTTACTGAATTCTCATGCCAACAATTAGACAATTGATCCGCTACGGTCGTTCAAGCCTGAAACGCAAATCAAAAAGCCCCGCCTTGCAGACGGTGGTTGATAATTTGCACCGCCGTCGCCGTTTTCTTGAAAAGGGGAGTCCGTTCAAGCGTGGTGTGTGTGTGAAGGTGACGACCATGACACCGAAGAAGCCGAACTCCGCTCTGCGGAAAATTGCGCGTGTTCGTCTTTCAAATGGACAAGAAGTAACGGCATACATTCCCGGAGAAGGGCACAATTTGCAAGAGCACTCTATTGTACTTATTCGCGGCGGACGTGTGAAAGATTTGCCGGGTGTACGGTATCATATTATTCGTGGCGTGTATGACACACAGGGCATCGAGGGTCGCAGACGTAGTCGCAGTATGTATGGATCGAAGAAACCGTCTGAAAAATAAAGTCCCTTGCCCTTGAGCGCAAGCTAAAGGCGTAGTGTGAAAGGTGCAACGACTTTACCGAGCACTCAATACATAATATAAAGTACAACAATGATGCAGGAGTATTCGATGGTAAAAACAGCAGTCTCTAATAATACCATTGAGTGCTCGGTGCTCATTGTTCTAACAACTCGACGGTCTCGTTGAGAACAAATGGCATATGCGCGGTAAACAAGCACCAAAACGAAAAATTGCAGCAGATCCAAAATACCACAACGCTCTTGTGGCGAAGTTTATTAATACCCTGATGCGGAGAGGGAAAAAGGCGACTGCGCAAAAAGTCGTGTATCGGGCGTTCGATCGCGTTGCCGAGAAGACGAAAGAAGATCCGATAACAGCGTTTGATACGGCAATCAAAAATATTGCGCCGGTTGTGGAGGTGAAGTCGAAGCGTATTGGAGGATCAAATTTTCAGGTGCCGCTTCCGGTGCGTGTTGAACGGCGGCAAGCGCTTGCATTTCGATGGATTATCGCCGCGGCGCAATCTGGGAAAGGGCGCCCAATGCATGAAAAACTTTCTGACGAAATCATTGCTGCGACAAAAAATGAAGGTGCGGCAGTAAAGAAGCGAGAAGACGTACACAGAATGGCTGAAGCGAACCGTGCCTTCGCCCATTTTGCAAGATAATATGAGTGAGCTACGGCAGGCAGGCCGTGCGTTTGCTCACTTTGCACGTTAGTATGGCCAGAGAATACGACCTAGAACATACACGCAACATTGGTATTATTGCGCACATTGACGCCGGAAAAACGACTGTTTCCGAGCGGATTCTTTTTTATACAGGAAAAAAACACAAGATTGGAGAAGTGCATGAAGGAGAAACGACCACCGACTGGATGCCACAAGAACGGGAGCGCGGTATTACGATTACCGCCGCTGCCATCACGTGTTTTTGGAAAGATCATCGTATTAACATCATTGATACTCCCGGGCATATTGATTTTACGGTTGAGGTGAAGCGTTCACTGCGCGTACTTGATGGCGCAGTTGTGGTCTTTGACGGTGTGTCGGGAGTGGAGCCACAATCGGAAACCAACTGGCACTATGCGGATGAGTATAAAGTGCCA
This sequence comes from bacterium, assembly GCA_030648795.1. GTDB lineage: Bacteria > Patescibacteriota > Patescibacteriia > JACQSD01 > JACQSD01 > JAUSHC01. The sequence goes on from JAUSHC010000030.1 coordinate 7,394, forward strand.
CGATTGTGCTTTATCAACAAGATGGATCGCATGGGCGTGGATTTTTATGCGGACTTGAAAGGTATTCATGAACGACTCACGCCGAACGCGTACCCGGTGCAATTACCTATTGGCGCGGAAGAAAATTTCTTGGGCATCATTGATCTACTCACGATGCGTGCGTCTTACTACAAAGATGATTTGGGAAAAGATGTCGAAGAAAAGGATGTGCCGGCAGACATGATGGAAAAAGCGAAACAGTATCGTCACAAACTTGTTGAAGCGATTGTTGAAAAGGATGAGGCGCTCATGACGCGGTACTTGGCGGGTGAAGAAATTCCGGTTCCTGAATTGAAACGCGTACTGCGCAAAGCGGTTATTGCATTTGAAATCGTTCCGGTTTTTTGCGGGTCGGCGTTGAAAAATAAAGGCGTACAGTCGTTGCTCGATGGTGTGAACGCGTATCTGCCGTCGCCCTTGGACGTACCGCCGCTCTATGGTTTTGATCCGAAAGATCCGGAAAAGAAACTCACACTCGCGCGAAAAGCCAATGATACTGATCCGTTTACTGCGCTAGCCTTCAAAGTTGCAACCGATCCATTTGTGGGAACATTAACTTTTTTCCGTGTTTATTCCGGAATGATGGAGGCAGGATCGTATGTACTGAACACCACGACGGGTGAGCGCGAACGATTCGGGCGCATTTTGCGGATGCATGCCAATGACCGTGAAGATATTAAAGCGGTGTACGCCGGTGACATTGCGGCGGCGGTGGGACTCAAAAATACGTCGACCGGAAACACGCTCTGTGATCCGGAACAGAAAATTGTCCTTGAATCCATCACGTTCCCTGAGCCGGTGATCTCCATGGCCATTGAGCCGAAAACGAAAGCGGATCAAGAAAAGATGGGCATGGCGCTCATGAAGTTGGGACAAGAAGATCCGACATTCCGAGTACGCACCGATGAAGAAACGCTCCAGATGATTATCGCGGGAATGGGCGAACTGCATCTTGAAATTATTATTGACCGCATGAAGCGGGAGTTTGGTGTTGAAGCGAATGTCGGTAAGCCGCAGGTGGCGTACAAAGAAACAATTTTGGGAACTGCGGAAGCCGAAGGAAAATATATTAAACAATCGGGTGGTCGCGGACAATATGGGCATTGTTGGTTGCGTGTCGCGCCACGTGAACGCGGTGAGGGTCATGAATTTTTGGATGAAGTGAAAGGTGGTGTGATTCCACGCGAGTTTATTCCTGCAATTGAAAAGGGTGTGATGGAAGCGCTGGATCGTGGTGTTATGGCGGGATATCCACTCATCGACGTGGAGGTTGCAGTGTATGATGGTACCTATCACGATGTGGATTCCAACGAAGCTGCCTTCAAAATTGCGGGGTCTATGGCTGTACAGGCCGCTATCAAGCGCGCAAAACCGATACTGCTCGAGCCTATTATGAAAGTAGAAGTCATCACCGCTCCGGATTTTATGGGTGAAGTTATTGGCGACTTGAATGCCAAGCGCGCGCAGATTCAAGAGATGCGCGACCGTTCGAATATTAAAGTGATTGACGCACTCGTTCCTTTGGCTGAAATGTTTGGGTACGCAACACAGCTGCGCTCCATGACGCAAGGACGCGGGAGTTACAGCATGGAGTTCCACGCGTATCAGGAAGTGCCACGGAATGTCGCGGAGAAGATTATTGCGGAACGCAGTGGCGAGAAGAAACGGATCTAAAATTTCTAATTTCTAATTAACCTAATTTCTAAACAATACCCAATGCACGAAGCACCAAGTTTTGGCATTCGGATTTGGGATTTTTTTAGGTCAATTATCACCGCCTTTGGCGGGATCCCGCCTCCGAATAAAATGAATTAAAGTGGCGGGAGGAATTAGAGTAATTAGGTCAATTTGAGTTATGATGTTTTTCAAGGATTTTCTTCAGTGGGTGCGGAGCACAGGGGAGCGATACGTGGTCTTGGATGCGGATGGAGAACCGGAATTTGTGATTGAGCCATTTCAGAAAGAACCCGCCAAAAGCCAGAGGCATTCAGGCGGGCCCGCCACAATTCCGCCAGAGGCGGATTTGGGCGCGGGAAAATTTCGAGATGAGCTACACAGTTGGGACACGATGGCGGATGCAACACTCGGTACTCCATCGCTACCCAGTAGCGTTGAAGAAGAAGAGAAAAAGCACGACGAACCAACGTTCCAGTTTGAAACAATTGACGAGTAGGGGGGTGGTCGACGGCTTCGTCGCCTCTCCCGCTCGATACACGCTCCCATATCGGGGAAATACGCGGCGCTCGACGGGGGAGCCTTCCGCGTTCTCGATGCGGCATCAGAGCCGCGGTTTCCCTCCGCCTCCGCGCTCGCGATTTCCATCGATATGTCCGCTATTGTATCTCGGGGAGAGGGCGACAAATCCGTCTTGTTGTAAGAAAGAGAAAAAAGATATTGTTCGAGCAAGGTCGACCTGCCTGCCGGTAGGCAGGGAACTTCCTAAGAATTCAGATACTTCAAGGGTCATGCCCTTGATTTTTATTTTTGCTCATGTTACATTCTTTGCGCGAATGACATTGGGTTGTTCGCTAGTACAACCAAAAGGGCCACAGCAAGCCCATCCTTTGAAAGGAGAATTGCGATGAAGGTGAAGAAATCGACGGTGTTTTTTGAGACGCCACTGCGCGCTCGTCTTGCACAAGAGCCACTGCTTATGCGCTCTCCCGCAATGGAGTTCGCAATGCAGTTGCCTCTGCGTGTGCTCGGGTTTCCTGCGCGTACATTTCGTGAGGATCCCGCTCCTGGCGATTGCCTCGAAAAGCTTTTCGATGGCGGTTCATCGGAGAGCAATGCGCTCGATCGAGTGCGAAAGAGGGCAGTGCGTGTTGAAACAAGACTCTCGTTTGTCACCGAGAACGATGTTGGTGTCGCCGTCCAGTTTTTTGAGAAGGGGGAGGGTGAGCATTTCGCGGAACTTGTAACAAGCTTCAGTTTGGCAACTGGCCTGCATCATGGTGTCGGTTTGAACGAGCCGGCGCGGCGGAAGGCGATGGACGACATCACCGTCATCGTCAAGCGTGTGGACTACAATCGTAACCCCCAGCAATCGCTGGACGCCACGGGTCGCAAGCAGTACACCGACAAGGCGATCGTCGCCACAATGCCGAAGCGAGGCAATGGTATTCAGGAAAACGTTCCGTTCACCTGGTTCAGGTCTCGGCGATTCCTTTCTCCCGCCGAAGTCCAGATCGAACTCGAGGCACATGGCCTTGTTCGTGACCTGTATGCGCAGGTAGCGGCGAACGCGCAAGATCCGGCGTTCGCGGACGACCACCGCAACGGAATGAGCTGGGAGCTTCCGGGTGGCGGTTACGGTTACATGGCCTTCGGCCGCGACGGCGACGGCCGGCGCTACGTCGACGTGTGCCGGAACGACGATGGCTGGCGCGTCAGCTGGTCGTTCGGCGGCGTCCCCGAGGATGCCCTCGGATCCTAGGGCGCTGTGTTCTACCACGCCCTTGGACACTTTGGCTCTTGAGGTTTTGGGAAAGAGATCGCTCTTTCCCAAAACCTCTTTTTTATCCAGCGGATTGATTTGACACAACGGCGAAGGGTGATATACTTTCATCATCTATTGATACATTTTTATGATGCAAGCAACGACAATTCAAATTACTCTTCCGACCACGAGAACTAAAGCGCGGCGATTGATTGCTGTTGATGCAGTCGAATGGGAAAGTATGCAAAAGCATGTCAGTGAACTTGAACGTGCGTTAAAAGTCATCGCTCATGGTGATCAAGAGTTTCGTCAAGGGAAAACGCGTCTTGTTGCTTCATTGCGGGAGCTGGCGCGATAACCCTTTATGGAACGACACATTGTTGTCCGCGTGACATCCGATTTTACTCATGCGTTTCGTCGACTTCCAAAAAATTTGCAACGTATCGCAGAAAGGAAAGATCAACGATTTCGAAACTCACCATTTCATCCCGGACTGCGCACCCATCAATTAAAAGGAGAGCTCGATGGCCTGTGGTCATAAGCGGTGAACGATGCCTATCGAGTTCTTTTTCGTTTTCTTACTGATAACGAAGCATTGTATTACGATATTGGAACGCACGACATTTATCGCTAATGAATAGCTACCCGATACGAAGAAATTCCCTCAAATACTTCTGCTGTTGACGTAAAATAAACTCTCTTGTATAGTGGGAAGCATGATTCCCAGTCCCCTGGGGATTTTCAATACTTTATAAGCAAAAACCTTAATAATCTTAACCTTTTTCATTATTCCTATGGCAGAGAAATTTGATCGTTCTAAGCTTCACGTCAACGTTGGTACCATTGGACACGTTGACCACGGAAAGACCACATTAACCTCGGCAATTACGATGGTTGCTGATGCTGCCGGGATGAAGGCGCGTGTTGAAAAGTACGATGAAATTGATAACGCACCAGAAGAAAAGGCGCGTGGTATTACCATTGCAACGCATCATTCGGAATATGAATCCGAGAAGCGTCACTATGCACACATTGACTGTCCGGGACACGCTGACTATGTGAAAAACATGATTACCGGAGCTGCGCAGATGGATGGCGCGATTCTCGTTGTTTCAGCAGCAGATGGACCAATGCCCCAGACCCGTGAACATATTCTCTTAGCACGACAGGTGGGAGTTCCCTACATTGTCGTCTTTTTGAATAAGTGCGATGCGGTACAGGATAAAGAACTCATTGATCTTGTTGAAGAAGAGGTGCGTGAGTTACTCACGAAGTACCAATTCCCTGGCGCGACCACCCCGATCATTCGTGGATCCGCACTCAAAGCATCGGAAAATCCAAAAGACCCGGAAGCGGCAAAACCGATTCTTGATCTTTTGAAAGCGTTGGATAGTTTTATCCCAGACCCCATTCGTGAGACCGATAAGCCGTTCCTTATGCCTGTGGAAGACATCTTCTCGATTGAAGGACGTGGTACGGTGGTTACTGGTCGTATTGAACGTGGAATCATCAAAGTGAATGAAGAAGTTGAAATCGTCGGTATGCGCGCAACAAGCAAAACTGTTGTGACGGGTATTGAAATGTTCAACAAGACATTGGATGAAGGACGCGCAGGTGACAACGCAGGACTCTTGCTTCGTGGTACCAAGAAAGAAGATGTAGAGCGCGGGCAAGTGCTTGCAAAGATTGGCAGCGTCACGCCACACACTGAATTTGAAGGAGAGATTTATGTGTTGACGAAAGAAGAGGGTGGTCGCCACAAGCCGTTCTTCAAAGGATACAAGCCCCAGTTCTATATTCGTACAACTGATGTGACAGGAGAAGTGACTCTGCCGGAAGGAACAGAGATGGTTATGCCAGGAGACACTGTACGACTTGTAGTGAAGCTGATTGTGCCGGTAGCGCTTGAAGAGAAGCAGCGGTTTGCCATTCGTGAAGGTGGAAAGACGGTTGGTGCCGGAGTTGTCACGAAGATTATTAAGTAATAACCGAACTGATTGTTCTTTTGAAACACCATGACAACAACGACTGAAACGAAAAAGAAGACACGGAAAGTTTCTACTACTGCTGTTCCCGTTGCGGAAAAAGTTAAGTCAGGAGAGGAAATAAGCAGTCGTATTCGATTGAAAATCCGCGCGTACGATCATAAGATCATTGATCAGTCGACGTTGACGATTATTGAAGCAGTGGAGCGGTCTGGTGCAAAAATTGCAGGGCCGGTACCATTGCCAACAGAAAAGCGGCGCGTGACGGTGAATCGTTCATCGTTCGTGCATAAAGATGCGCGCGACCAGTTTGAGATGCGGGTGCATAAGCGGTTGATCGATATTCTGGAACCAACGCCAAAAACCATTGAAACACTGACAAGCTTGAATCTCCCCGCAGGTGTGGATGTGGAAATAAAGATGTAGAGAAGATTATTCTCGCTTCGGATCGCCTATAACTCTCAAAAGAGAAAGTGTATGCGAAAAGGGGAGAGAAAAATAAAAGGAGTTTGAGAACAGGAACAATACAGTACCAATATACTTTCGGCGAAAAGCTGAACGATGGTACGTTCAGTTTTTCTTATACATAGTGTATGAAATTCATTTTAGCAAAAAAAGTGCACATGACGCAGATATGGAAGGACGAGAAAATCGTTCCTGTTACTATATTGGAAGCGGGTCCATGTGTGGTAACGCAGGTAAAGCAAAAGGAAAAGGATGGTTACGCTGCGGTACAAGTGGGTTTTGGAAAGCGGCATCATGTTGCAAAGCCGCAGGCGGGACATTTGAAGAATATCGGACCCGTTCGTTTTTTACGTGAATTTCGTTTTGATAAAGAAGCGCCGACACTTGTGGTTGGAGACCAATTGACGATCGCGCAATTCGCGCAGGGGGATATTGTGCGAGTTACAGGGACGTCAAAGGGAAAAGGGTTCGCCGGTGTTGTGAAGCGGCATCATTTTGCCGGACATCCGCATACCCACGGACATAAAGATCAAGAGCGCATGCCGGGATCTATCGGTTCACGTCGTGTGCGCGGCGGTCCTATTGAAAAAGGAAAGCGCATGGCAGGGCACATGGGTGTTGATCGCGTGACGGTTAAAAATTTGCCGGTAATAAAAATAGATGCTGAAAAACGATATTTGTATGTGAAGGGCGCAGTACCGGGAGCGCGGAATGGGCTGGTAATGGTTACAACGCTATGAAAGTTTCAGTTTTTAATCAAGAAGGTCAGGTTGCTCGTGAGATGGATCTTGATCCGTATGTGTTTGGCGTTTCCGCAGATGTGACACTGTTGCATTCTGTTGTGACATCGATTATGTCTAACCGTCGCCGTTCTACGGCGCACACGAAGACGCGCGCAGAAGTCAGCGGTGGAGGAAAAAAGCCATGGAAACAGAAAGGAACAGGTCGTGCTCGGCATGGATCTACTCGTTCGCCTATTTGGAAGGGCGGCGGCGTAACATTTGGTCCGCGAACGGAGCGTAATTACGAAAGAAAAATCAACGCGAAGGTCATGAAAAAAGCGATGCGGATGTCTCTTTCCGTAAAGGCAGAAGAAGGGAAGTTACTCCTTCTTGATTCTTGGAATCTTCCGAAAGCAAAAACGAAAGCAGTAATACAAGTGTTGGGCGCATTACATATTCCATTGGAAAAAAAACACGCAGCACTTCTTGTTACCCATGAAAAAGCACATGATTTGATTCAGCACGCACGGAATATTTCATCAGTTCGAACAGCAGGAAAAGAGAATGTGAGTATCGTGGATCTTTTGAAATATCCGTACGTAGTTACCACACCGGAAACAGTAGATTATTTAACGAGTGTTTACGGCGATAAGAGAGGTAAAAAACGAGTCCGTCAGTCGGCGGATAAAGTTTCAAAGACATGAGCATCTTTTCTCGATCACCGAAAAAAGAATCGAAAGCGGTAACGGAAGTTCCCGCAGTGGCAGTTCCCGCGCTTGCAGAGCAGCCCGCGATAAAAACAGGTCAGGCAAAACAGACGATTGCATGGCGAATTCTTTTGCGTCCCCTCGTTTCTGAAAAAGCGGCACAAGCGGGGATACATAATCAGTATGTATTCGTTGTCGCAAACACTGCAACAAAAATAGATGTTCGTCGGGCGATTCTTAATGCGTATGGTATTAAGCCTACGCGTGTAAACATCGTTCGTGTTCGTGGAAAAGATGTACGGTATGGACGTTCGCAAGGAACGACAAAATCATGGAAGAAAGCGATTGTGACGTTACCAAAAGATAAAAAGATTCAGGTGTACGAGGGCGTATAACATTTTTATATGGGTGTAAAGATCTACAATAAGAATACAGCAGGACGACGTTTTTCAAGCGTGCAGAATTTTTCTGATATCACAAAAACGGAGCCAAAAAAATCACTCATATTTGTGAAGAAGCGGTCAGGTGGACGTAATGCGTATGGACGTATTACGGTGCGTCATCGCGGTGGAGGAGCAAAGCGCTATATTCGGATGGTTGATTGGAAGCAGGAGCGGTATGATTTACCAATGCGTGTTGAAACTATTGAGTATGATCCGAGTCGTGGAGGGCGAATTGCGCTTGTTGTGTATCCTGACAAGGAGCAGCGGTACATTTTAGCACCTGAAGGATTGAAAGTAGGCGATATCCTTCTTTCTTCGCAGTCTCGCATTGACGTAAATATAGGGAATCGTTTACAGCTTGTTAATATTCCCATTGGAATGTCAATTTATAATATTGAACTTGCTCCGGGAAAAGGTGGCGCGATTGTACGATCGGCAGGAGCGCATGCGCAGCTTGTTGCTGTTGAAGGAGAACACGCGCATTTGAAGTTACCGTCGAGTGAAATACGTCTTGTTTCAAAGCAGTGCATGGCAAGTATCGGAGCGGTTTCAAATCCGGATATGCGTCATGTCCGTATAGGAAAAGCAGGGCGTATGCGACACATGGGATGGCGACCGGAAGTGCGCGGAAAGGTTATGAACCCTGTTGATCATCCGCATGGTGGAGGAGAAGGAAAAAATCCAATTGGATTGAAGCACGCGAAGACGTTGTGGGGGAAAGTTGCGATGGGAGTGAAGACGCGTAAGCCGGGTAAGTGGAGCAATCGATTTATTCTTGAGCGAAGAAAGAAATAATATGTCTCGCAGTCTCAAAAAAGGTCCATTCGTTGATCATCGCCTTGCGAAGAAATTGTCGCGACTTAAGGTTGGTGATAAAACTATTGTAAAAACATGGTCGCGTGACGCCACGATTACTCCTGAAATGGTTGGTTTTATTATTGGTGTGCACAATGGGAAGAACCATGTATCCGTGCATATTGTAGAGAATATGGTTGGTCATAAGCTTGGGGAATTTTCATTAACGAGAAAGTTTATAAAACATGGTGGTCGTATGCAGCGCGAGACTGAACAAGCTGCAGCGGTGGCACAAGCGACCGCGGCAAAAACAGTGCAAGCGGCAACGCCAGCCGCGGGAGGAAAGAAATGACGAGTTTTATCTGCGAGCGTTACGCGAGCAGTTACAAAACCGTTACCCCGCCCTCTATGCTTACAAATAATATGATGCAACATTTTACAAAAGAAAATTCGAATATTTTAATGAGTACCTCTTTCATTCGCTTAGAGAGCGGGGTGCTCATTGTTCTAACAACTCGACGGTCTCGTTGAGAACAATGGCAATTATGGAAATTATCGCACACGCCAATCATATCCGTATGTCACCGAGACGCTTGCGCCTTGTCGCGGACGTTGTGCGTGGTTTGTCGATTGATCGTGCGGAAGGACAACTTTTTGCGACCGCTCTTCGCGCAGCGGGTCCATTAACAAAATTATTGCACTCGGCGATTGCCAATGCGGAACAAAATTTTGATTGCGTGCGGGAAAATTTGTATATCAAGAGCCTTATGGTGAATGAAGGACCGACATTGAAGCGATCACGACCGCGTGCATTTGGTCGCGCAACACCGATTCGCAAACGTTCGGCGCATATTGCTCTTGTCATTGCTGAACGTGAAGAAGGGAAGAAAGGTGGACGGGCTCGCCGCGATGCGTTGCGGAGTCAGCGTGGAGAAGTCGCGCACAATAAGAAGAAAGAACATGCAACACATGAACATGAAGAGAAACAGAACGTACCGACGACCGATCATCATGCTGCCGCAACAGTACCAGGGCGTCTTGCGGGACGACATCATGTCGAGGGAGCGAAAGAAAACGTGCATGATCGTGGAGGGAAGTCATCGAAAGGATTTTTAAAACGATTGTTTAATAGAAAGTCGGGGACAGCGTAATTATATGGGACAGAAAGTTAATCCAAAAATTTTGCGCATCGCTGTTATTGAAACGTGGCCATCACGATGGTTTGCGAATCGTCGTTCGTACGCAGCGCTTCTTCGCGATGATATTCATATTCGGAAATTTTTAGAAAAACGCGTGAAGGATTCCGGAGTGGCGCTCGTGGCTATTGAACGTTCGCCGAATTCGGTTACGGTTGCTCTTTCCGTGTTGAAGCCAGGTCTTATTATCGGTCGTGGAGGACAAGGCGCTGAAACATTGAAGAAAGAGCTCCAAGAAAAGTTTTTTCCAAAAGGGACGAATATACAATTACAGATTCAGGAGGCGGAACATCCGACATTAAACGCAACGCTGATTGTTCAGAATATCATTGCAGATATTGAGAAGCGTGTTCCGTTCCGTCGCGCTATGCGTCAGGCGCTTATGCGTATGCAGCGATCGAGCGTACAGGGCGCGAAGATTCTTTTATCGGGACGATTGGATGGCGCGGAAATCGCGCGTCGTGAAAAAATGATCACCGGGAAGCTTCCACTCCATACGCTTCGTGCGCGCATTGATTATTCGCGCGGCGCGGCGCATACGATCTATGGCGCAGTTGGTGTGAAAGTATGGGTGTATCACGGGGAAGTGTTTAAGGAGAAAAAGAAAGAATAGAAATTTATGCTATTGCCAAAATCCGTAAAATACCGCAAGATGCACAAGAACCCCCTGAAGAGTTATCAGGTCGCCACGACAAAGACGACGCTTGCTTTTGGTTCGTATGGGTTAAAAGCACTCACGAGCTCTTGGGTGACATCACGGCAGATCGAGGCATCACGTCGTGCGATGATGCATTTTCTGAAGCGTGGCGGAAAGATATGGATTCGTATTTTTCCTGATAAGCCGGTTACCACGAAAGGAGCAGAGGTGCCCATGGGTGGCGGAAAAGGAGCGGTTGATCATTATGTCGCGGTTGTGCGCCCTGGAACGATTATGTTTGAGATTGATGGTGTGGATAGGGAAACAGCAGCAGAAGCGCTTCGTCTCGCAAAACATAAGTTGCCACTCCAGAGTCGATTTATAGAAAAAATGGTATGAAATACGCTGAAGTGAAACAGAAAACGAAAGCAGAAGCGCATACGCTTATCGCAGAGAGCCGTGAAGCATTGCGCAAAGCGCGTTTTTCCGTTGGGCAGAAGCAGTTGAAGAATGTTCGAACAATTCGTATGCTTAAAAAAACGATTGCTCGCGCTTTGACGCATGCGTTGCATGCATAAAATGATATGACGACACCTGTACAAAAAATTCATCGATCATTTGAAGGCATTGTTGTAAGCGATGCGATGCAAAAGACGATTGTTGTTCGCGTTGATCGTATTGTTGTTCATCCGAAATACAAGAAACGGTATCGAGTAAGCAAGCGATACAAGGTACATGATGAAAAAAATAAGTATAAGATAGGTGACAAGGTTCAGTTTGTAGAATGTCGGCCATTGTCAAAGGACAAGCGCTGGCGAGTATTAGAGTGAACCGTGTAGCGTGGAACGTTAAACGTTACACGATCTACGATTCACGATTAACGACTTTATGATTCAACATCGATCAATGGTAATTCCAGCGGATAATACAGGAGCAAAAAAGCTTCAATGTATTCTTGTGCAAGGACGAAGCACGCGTAAACGTTATGCGAGAATTGGCGATGTTATTACGGCGGTCATTAAAGAAGCAACTCCGCACAGTGCGGTAAAAAAGAGTGATATTGTTCATGCAGTGATTGTACGTACGCGAAAAGAAAATCGTCGCCCCGATGGCACGTATATCCGTTTTGATGATAATGCAGCAGTGATTATTGATCCGAAAAGTAAAGATCCGAAAGGGACGCGTATTTTTGGACCCATTGCGCGCGAGTTGCGCGGAAGAGGATTTACAAAGATTATTTCTTTAGCTCAAGAAGTACTGTAATACTATGAAGATTAAAAAAGGCGATACGGTACAGATGATAGCAGGGAAAGATCACGGGAAATCCGGGAAAGTGCTTCGCGTCATTTCGAAAAGTGACCGTTGTGTCGTTGAAGGATTGAATATGCTTACGAAGCATCAGCGTCCGCGCCGTGAAGGTGAGAAGGGGCAAAAGATAAAGTTTCCTCGTTCTGTTCCAGTGGCAAATGTTATGCTTGTTTGTACGAAGTGTGCGCGACCAACGCGTGTTGGTTATCAGATGATCGATAGTGGCTCTTCGACGGATGCGCAGGAGAAAGCAAAAAAGAAAGTTCGGTCGTGTAAGAAATGTAAAGAATTGATTGATTAATTTTTCTTATGTCTTTGCGAGAAACATATACAACACAGATTGTTCCGAAATTGAAAGATGCGCTTGGCATTAAGAATGTTCTTGCCGTGCCACGGATTATTCGGGTGGTAGTAAACATTGGTGTTGGGAAGCATTTTCGTGATGATAAAGATATCGACTACATTGAGAAGACTATGACGCGTATTGTGGGTCAAAAACCGATACGCGCAAAAGCAAAGAAATCAATTTCAAGTTTTAAGGTTCGAGAAGGTATGGTCGTCGGTCTTGTTGCGACGCTCCAGGGGAAGCGGATGTATGATTTTGTAGAGAAGCTTATACATATCACCTTGCCACGTATTCGCGATTTTCGAGGATTGGATATGAAGTCGGTTGATAGTCATGGAAATTTTACGATTGGTTTTAAAGAGCACATTGCATTTCCGGAGATTGGTTCTGATGAAGTTGAGCGTATCCATGGGATTGAGGCGACGATTGTGACAAACGCAAAAACACAAGAACGTGGATTGGCACTTTTCAAAGCCCTTGGATTTCCATTTAAGGTATAACGTATGGCAACAAAAGGACAGAAAAATAAATCAGCAAGTAAGCCGAAATTCAGTACTCGCATTGTGCGTCGATGTTGGCGTTGTGGTCGCAAGCGTGGGTATCTTCGCGCTTTTAATATGTGTCGCATCTGTTTTCGTGAGCTCGCAACGAAAGGAGAGATGCCGGGAATACGAAGAGCGAGTTGGTAATTTTTTGATTTTATGATGACCGATCCCATAGCAGACATGCTCACTCGAATACGGAATGCATTTGGAGCGCAAAAACAAAGCGTTGATGTTCCGCATTCCAAAATGAAATATGCACTCGCGGCAATTCTTGTTCGTGAGGGATATTTTGATCGAGTAGAGCTTGCAGAAAACAAACTGACCTTCCGTCTCTTTTTGCGCTATAACAGCCAGAAGCAGGGGTCGGTGCGCACGATTGACCGCATTTCAAAGCCTGGTCGTCGTGTCTATGTTGCAAAAGATAAAATTCCAACAGTATTGAATGGCCTTGGTACTGCGGTACTTTCGACATCGCAGGGATTGCTCACGAGTCGCGATGCAAGGAAAGTAGGAGTCGGCGGAGAATTAATTTGCACCGTCGCGTAATTTTCATCTATGTCCCGTATCGGTAAAAAACCAATTCTTATTCCTTCCGGAGTGGTTGTTGTCATCGAAGGGAAAACTGTTCGTGTTAAAGGACCGAAAGGGGAATTAACGCGAGTTGTTCATCCGCACGTGACGGTACGAGAAGAGACGGGAAATCTTATTGTGACTGTTGATTCACCGGATGATGGCGATGATCGGGCGCTTTGGGGATTAACACGACGACTCGTTGCGAATATGGTTGATGGTGTGACAAAAGGATATGCAAAGAAACTTGAACTTGTTGGTGTTGGGTATCGCGCTGCTGTTTCCGGACAGAAGTTAACACTGAATCTTGGTTTTTCACATCCGGTTGATTTCCTGTTGCCGACGGGCATTACTGCAAGTGTTGATAAAAATACCTTTTTGACAATTATAGGAATAGATAAAGAGCTTTTGGGAAATGTTGCGGCACGTATCCGCTCATTCAGAAAACCGGAACCGTATAAAGGGAAAGGAATTAAATACGAAGGAGAAGTGATTCGTCGGAAACTTGGAAAAGCAGCAAAAGCAGCCGGTGGCGCTGGTGCTGCATAAGACGCATATTTATGAAAGCACCACAACGAATAAAACGGACACGAAGACAAAAGCGTATTCGCGCGCGCATACAAGGAACTGCGGCGCGCCCACGTCTTTCCGTGTTTCGTTCAAACAAGCATCTTTTTGTGCAGCTCATTGATGACGAAGCGGGAAAGACGCTTTGCGCAGTTTTAGATGGGAAGCTCTCGGAGGCAAAGGCGGGTGAGAAAGTCGGGAGAAAAGTTCGTGTCGCACATACGCTTGGAGTACTGATCGCAGAAAAAGCAAAAGCGAAGGGTATTACGCGCGTGGTATTTGATCGTGGCGGGTATGCGTATCACGGGCGTGTCGCTGCGGTTGCGGATGGCGCGCGAGAAGGCGGACTT
>JAUSHC010000035.1 GCA_030648795.1 bacterium
CATCCACGGTAAAAACCACTGATAGCGTGAAACGCCAAAAGGCATCTTTTGCAAAAATGATGGACGAATATCTTTCGTCTTGAAATCAGCATGAATGCGCTTTGGATCATGCACGATCGTATAAATCGGCGCATCGGGCCAGAGCGCATGCAACGCGCGAAGCACCCGCTCCGCTCCACCATTCTGCACTAGGAAATCATGGACAAATGCGATTTTCATGCCATTTGTTCTCAACGAGACCCTCGTCGAGTTGTTACCCGCCTGCTAACGCCTATTTTTTTATATCGATTCATATCTCATGTTCCTGGTATTTTATCGCTGGCAGGGAACAATAACGCAGTTTTGCAGTTATTCACGTGGCATTTCATAAGCAAAAACAGTTACTCCGCTTCCCTCCGCGCCAGTACTGCAAATGGCGTTTTCAATAATATATAAATATCAAGCCACATCGTCCAATTTTCAATGTAATATGAATCAATGCGCACTTCTTCGTCAAAGGTCAAATCAGAGCGACCGCTGATCTGCGCCAGTCCGGTGATGCCTGGTTTGATGGTAAGTACGCGTTTGTGATGCTTCTCGTACTGTGCGACTTCCTCCGGAAGATGCGGACGAGGACCCACTAAACTCATGTCGCCCCTCAAGACCAAAAAAAGTTCCGGCAATTCATCAAGGCTAAAACGGCGGATAAAGCGCCCAACGCGCGTAAGTCGCGGATCATTTTTAATTTTAACAAGTGGTCCGCCTTTTCGCATATTCCGATCGGCAAGCGCGGTATAACGCAATGAATGTACTTTGTCGCGCATCGATCGAAACTTAAAGTATAAAAACGATTTCCCATGTTCGCCGATGCGTTCAGTGGGACTTCCATCATCAAGCCGACGGAAAAACACCGGAAAACCCGACTCAAGAATAATCGATACCGCGACGATAAATAAAACCGGCGACAAAAATACCAAGAGCAAAAAAGAAATAACAATATCAAAAATCCGCTTCCCAATTTTTCCCCATCCATCAAGACTCGTTCGATGAATCTCCACGATTGGCGTTCCCGCAATGGTTGTGATCGCAATATTACGCGCGTGCGTCGCAAAAAGATCAGCAATATATTTAAACGTGATATGATGCTCTTCCGCGAAAGAAAGAAGTTCCGCCGATGCTTCGCGCGACACATCGGCGCCTGTTTGGATAATCTCATCCACTCTATGCTGTGAAACGAGGTAATCCAACTTCTCATACGCTTCTGTACTAAATAATGGCACATGCGCAACCACTCGAAAACCAAAACGAGGTTTTTCTCGAAAAAGACGGAGAATATCTTTTGTTGTCTTGTCTCCTCCAACGATAACAACATTCCGCATGCCGATGCCTTTCACGAACAACAACCGCTCAAGGAGTAAAATAAAAAGACGACCGCAAAAAACAAAAAATATCGAAAGAACCCATACGGCGATAAGAATGAACCGTGAAGAAAAAAGTTCGCGCTGAAAAAAGATAAAAAGAACCACGCCAAGAACTCCGGTGGAACATGCAAGCGTCGTGCGTCGCAGTTCATCGACAACGCGACGCGTTACGCGAATACGATACAGCCCTGCAAATGCAAACAGTGGAAGCCAGACGATTGCGATGAGTGTTACGAGGCGAAAATAGTCCGGAAACCGAAGATCAAAAACTACCGGACGTAATTCCGTAAAAAACGGCTGAAAACGAATGAAATATGCAAAAGCACCCGCTGCAATAAGCGCGAGATAATCCAACGGTACTAAAATAAATGCGAACAAAAGCTCGACTCGTTTCATGATTAAAGATTACAATAAAAACCTTGACAAAGCAAGCGCAATGCCGTATATTCCCTATTGTCTTTGGATTATACGGTAGTCGCTCGCCGAAGAGGCGAGAGGAAAGTCCGGACACCCCTCCGACTCCGCCAGCTGGCGGAGGTTAGAGAACGTTGATAGTCGCGAAATGCGACCAGGAAGAGTGAAGGAACTGTAATAGCTATTGTTTCTTCGCAAAGCCTCGGGAAAGTTTCTTCGCAAGAAGAAGTATCCTGACAAATGGAAACATTTGTCGAGGAACGTAACAGAAACATACCGCCACGTATCGCAAGGTGCGGGGTAAGGGTTAAATCGTGTGGTAAGAGCACACGCGTGGCCGTGGTGACACGATCGCGGGACAAACACCTATCGGGTGCAAGACGAAATACCGTCGCATGAGTCTCTGTAGCAATACAGGACCAAGAGAGATGACTACCCCGTCTGAGCAATCAGGCGCGACAGAATCCGGCTTATGTATCGTCCAAGGACACTAAAAAATCTTCATGAAATCATGAAGATTTTTTAATCGAACAAATTATCTCGTTTTGTCCGATCGGACATTTTTAGATAATGGCTATTCGGCGGAATCAATTGCTTTATTCACCTGTCGATCGGCGCGTTTGTTTTGCTCACGTGGAATTTCGGTAAACGTAATTTTTTTAAATCCCACCGCGACATTCCACGCCTTTACAAATAAAACCCCTAGATCTTTATTTTTCACTTTATATTCACGCCGCATCTGCCGCGCCACGAGTTCGCTGTCAAGATAACAAACTACTTCCGTCGCGCCAAGTGATTTTAATTTCTCTAATCCGGAAAGCAATGCGCGATATTCCGCAACATTATTTGTTGCCTCGCCGATATATTCTCCGTATTCCACCACCATCTTTCGCTCACCCTTTGCATCTGCCACATCAATCACAATCCCAATCCCTGCTGGCCCCGGATTCCCCCTCGCCCCGCCGTCCGTGTAAAGAAAATATTTCATACTTTCTTTACGTCAACAAGTTTAACGACGAGCTCTCGATTGCCGTTCCAAACATTGATATCCACCTCATACGCAACATCAACGCGATCACCAACCGCAATATGCTCCAACTCTTTCGACAACGAAAACCCGATTGATTTTTTTTGCACCCCGCTCCCCTCTTCTTCTAAAAATAGTTGTAAATGTTTCCCATCGTTTCCTACTTCATTACGCCGAAGAACCGTACAGCTCTTCGCCATATACACCGGCCGCGGATTATCCATCCCAAACGGCTCGAATTGTTGCAGTATATCATACAATTCCCAGTTCAATTTCGATAACGGCAATAACGCATCAATTGTAATTTTCTTCACTAAATCTTTTTTCTTCACCAGCGGACGAATGCGTTTTTCAAGTTCCGCGTGAAATTTTTTTGGAGTAATCCCCTCTTTCAAGGTAAATCCACACGCTTGCGGATGCCCGCCAAATTTTTCAAACAATTCGTGCTGCACTGGCTGTAACGCCGCCATTAAATCAATCGCATCGGTCGATCGCGCGGACCCTGCCCACTCTTTCCCTTTCTTCGTCAATGCAAACGCCGGACGAAAGTATTCCTGCACCAATCGCGACGCAACAAGTCCTGCAATGGAAATCTGCCATGACGCATTCGATACGACAAGGCTTACCGTCTTAGGATTTTCTCCTACCTGTATACGCGCATCATCAACCATTGCTTTCGTTAAACTCTGCCGTTCTTTATTTGCAACATTTAACTCCTCCGCAAGACGATCGGCTTCTTCCTTCTTTTTTGTTATTAAAAGTTGATAGGCGGTATTCGCATGCTGCATACGCCCAGCGGCATTGAGTCGTGGCGCGATCCCAAAACCAATCGTACCGACATCAATCGGCATCCGAAGCCCTGCAGTACGAAAAAGCGCTTGCAATCCCGGACGTCGCGTCTTCTGAAGAACAGTAAGTCCGTATCGCGTCAACGTCCGCGTTTCTCCTAAAAGCGGTACCATATCCGCAACTGACGAAATCGCGACGCAATCCAAAAGCCATTTTTGAAACGTCTCGATGTCTTCACCGTGCACTTCTTTCCTACCACTTGCCCGCAATAATCCTTGTGCAAGTTTAAATGCAACACCGCCACCCGATAAGTCCTTACACGGATATGTTTCCCCAACAATCTTCGGATGAATAATCGCATAGGCCGGTGGGAGCTCTTTCGGAATTGAATGATGGTCGGTGATAATCACGTCCATCCCCTTTTCATTTGCAAGAGCAGTTTCAGAAGCGCTACTAATCC
>JAUSHC010000043.1 GCA_030648795.1 bacterium
ACGGCACGCGCCTCGTCAAATGCAGTAACGCCGTGAAGATACTCGACCGTTGCTGTTCCTTCGCGATTGGCAACAAGTTTTTTTGTCACTACGCCAAGCGATGTCTTGCCATCGGATAACTGTGCTTCAAGACGATTCGGATTGTTGTGCTGAATAAACGCGTAGGCGCAATCAAGAATGTTCTGCTGTGAACGATAGTTTGCAACGAGCGATACTTTTGTTGCCGTCGGAAAATCACGCGCAAACACAAGAACATTGTTATATGACGCGCCGCGCCAACGATAAATCGCTTGGTCGTCGTCCGATACGACCGTAATGTTATTCCGTGGCGCCGCCAAGAGTTTTACGAGTTCGTACTGCGTCCAATTTGTATCCTGAAATTCATCGACAAGAACATGCTGAAACTGCGCACGATATTTTTCAAGAATCGCTGGACGGTCGCGAAAAAGGCGGAGCGTATACAGCAACAGATCACCAAAATCAAGCGCGCTGTTCTCCAAAAGAATTTGCTGGTAGGTGTGATATGCATCCGCGATTTCCTGGATACGCGCAATCTCCGTAACCCCTCCCTTCCTCCCCTTATCAAGGGGAGGCGAGGTGGGGTTATCCATGTCCAACTGCACCGTCTTCGCATACTCCACATATGCGCTCGGCTCGATTGCCTCATCTTTGCATCGCGAAAAATGTTGGAGAAGCGCGTGAATGAATTTTGTCGGATTACCAAGCGGTCGGTAATAATCAAGATGAAAACGATCGAGATTTTTACGTACAAGTAGCCACGCATCAGTCGTATTCACTAGACGAAAATCGTTCGGGATACCAATATCGAGGCCATGCGCTTCTAACATGCGCTGACAGAATGCGTGGAATGTCGACGCCCAGAGTGTGAGATACCCATAGGGCAATGCACGATCAATGCGTTCAATCATCTCTCCCGACGCCTTCTCCGTAAACGTAAGCGCAAGGATGTGCTCGGGCTTCATCTTTTTTTCTTGAATCAACCAAAGGATACGCTCCGTGACCACCGTCGTTTTCCCCGTTCCCGCACCCGCGACAATCAAAAGCGGCCCATCGCCGTGGGTCACTGCTTTTTGCTGTTCGGCATTCAATTGGACGTTGCTCATGCCTGTTGCCATGAAGTCATTATACCCCTTTTACTTATATTGACAAAAATGAAAAAAACGGTCCTGCGATGTGTCTGCAGGACCGTATGTTGTTGGACGCTTCTGCGCCCTCGCTTCGATTCAGCTCACGCCGAGTTTCCGGCGGAGCTTCTCGAGGCGCTCGGGATGTTTTGGACTTGTCGTCCAGAGACACCATCCGAGGAAAGCGAGTACGGAGCCGTACTCGATCGCCAAAATCAATTTCTCCACGACTCTCTCCTTAAAAAGTGCCCGTTCCAGCCGGCGTGAGAGTGGAGGCTCCGTATCGCCTTTCACGCTCCTTGGGTGAAAGTGCGCTCCACTCTCGCCAACTTGCGCCGTGAAGGAAGCGAAGTCTTTTCGATCCATTATCGACATGGAGAAGACAGGCAATGATCACCCCTGGATTCTCCGCACGGACATGTAGCTTTGCGTCTTGGAGCAACCGTACAACGTCCTCGACGCCGAGACCGGCTTCAGCTGCCATTCCGCATGGCACGTGAGCCTTGAGCAGTACGGTACTTATTCCTTTCAATGCTCGGGCTTTACGGATGTTCCTGCACATTGCAACCCCATCTTCTGGATATGCGATACGTACAGGAGACTTGGGGGGAATCAGCAACGCTCCCCCATTTAAAAATAGAAGCTGCGGACGAACAGGATCTCCTTCAACGAAAATAGCTTGCAGTGTCCGCGAAATCAGATCAACAGACTGATCCGCATCACCGCAACCGACGAAAATAGCGCCATTCGGAGTCTCGAGACGATGCCCATCAACATCCTGGAGCACCCCCGCTGCCTCCATCATGACGATTGTTTGCTTATCCTCCTCCGACACACGCGGCATTGCGAACACCCCTCCATTGGATTCGCGGTTGCTGTTACCAGAAAGACGACCCCCGTACCAAAGCTCTCCACCAGTCGGCGGATCGCGTTAGTACGGGGCGAGACTCAAATCATTTACGTCTGAGAATATGTCTCCGCAAAACAAAATGATAAAGTGCTATGCACTAAAGACGACCCCGAGAAAAGAGCGCTACACCGCGCTATTCTCTTAGAGTCGCCTTTGAGAACTAGAGATCGTTTCCGGAATAGGACAAATTGAAACTTTTATTGATGAGCGGAAAGTCCGGCACCATATTGCCAACCCCCGCATGCCCAACCGCCGACCAATTCAGAAACGATGGGTCGCGTGGTGCAACGCGAGTAATAGCACCATGTGCATCAGTCGCTACGAAGTACACAATATCTCCACGCCACCCTTCGACAATACTTACTGCGACGGCATTCTTTTTAAGCGTCACCTCTTTCACCGGTTGTGTTACGCGTTCTTCCGGCAATTGACGTAATGCATCTACAATCAGTGCAATTGATGCGTGCACTTCTTTCACACGGACACGAAATCGCGCCTGCGCATCTCCCTTTTTTTCGGTTGCTACATCGCCAATATGCAACGTAGTATATGCCGCATAGGGATAATCAACGCGTGCATCATTCACCATACCGATAGCTCTCCCAGCAACTCCAACCACACCACAGTCTTTCGCAATATCAGATGAAAGTATCCCCGTATCCTCAAGACGATTACGCAAAGAAGAGCTATTCTCTGCAATGGCGATAATTTCTGAAAAATCTTTCCGTAGCACGATGAGTTCGCGCGACAATCCATCGCTCTCTGTAGCATGAATGTCTTTTGTGATGCCGCCGACTCCATTAACCCCGCGAAGGAATCTACTTCCTGTGAGCCGCTCATTCACGCGCATAACCATTTCCCGCAGTCGCGTCCCCTGAGAACCGCCAAAATTAAACCCGGTATCCAACATAATGAAAGCAATATCCCCGCAATGATTCGCCAATCGTTCGAGTTCTGCATAGATTACGCGCAAAAAACGTGTGTGCTCGGATACATGTATCCCAGCTAATTGTTCCACTGCCTGACAAAAAGCGAGCGAGTGGCTAAATGAACTGTCTCCGGAAATCTTCTCCGACAAACGTACTTGATCCGTTAATGACAAACGTTCAAATAATTTTTCACTCCCCTTATGCACAAATCCAAGCCGCGCCTCGAGAAGCATAATTTCTTCTCCCGCGACACTGAACCGAAAATGCCCCGGTTCAATGATGCCGGCGTGAATTGGCCCCACCGGAATTTCATAAATCCCTTCACCGTCTACCTTTTGAAAATTATACTGTCCGTGCGCCTCTCGCGGCGGATTTCCGTCGAAATCTTTTCGCAAAGGGAAAACGTCTATCGGCCAATTTTCATGAAGAATAATCGGACGCGTATCAGGATGCCCCTTCGGAGTGAGGCCGAAAAAAGTTTGTATTTTTCGTTCGTGATTTGCCGCTTCGTGGATGGTGGTGGCAAGCGACGGGAATGTTTCCGTATTTTTTAGCACGATAAACGGAACGAGAAAAATATTTTCCTTCGGAACACCAAAGACATACCAAATTTTAAAACAACCGTGCTCTTTTCTTTCATCGGTAGCCGTAATCATTTTCAATGGCAAATGCTTCTCGTGATAGAAGTCGTTCGCAATCTTCTGAATATCGCTCGGTGCAACTTCAAAAACAGCAGTGGTGTCGTGCCATTCAACCTTCGCCGATTGCGGTATGTACTGCGTTATGTTTTTTATTGAAGCAGGCATATTAGTACTGATTCGCAACAGTGTGCATTAACGTCAATAAAAACGAGGGCATCGAAAAACTCAAATACACAACAAGAAGAATGAGTACAAGCGGAGAGATAATTAATAATGCATTGATTTCTCCATTTTTTATTTCCGCTGATTTTTCTCCAAACATCATTGCGGTCACTTGCTTAAAAAATCCGACAAAAAGAACAGCCATACAAAGAAGCGCGATGATAGTAACAATGGGGTGTGTCGTTATCCCCGATGAAAGAACGAGAATCTTTGTGAAAAATATCCCGAGGGGCGGCATGCCGGTAATAGCGAAAAATCCTGTCAAGAAAATGATACTCGTCACGGGAAGCGCGGCAATCGCTCCTTTTACATCGGCAATTTTCGTTGAGTGATATTTCAAAAAAATCGTACCGGAAGAAAGAAACAACGCGGACTTTACGAGTGCATGATACAGCATGTGGAGCATGGCGGCGAATGCACCAATCCCCCCAAACCCGAACCCCAATGCCATGATGCCCATGTTTTCAATACTGGAATACGCAAGAAGGCGTTTGTAATTTTTTTGTGTAAATATAATCAGCACCGCAATACAAATGGAGAGAAGTCCAAAAAACATAAGCAACCGATCAGAAAACACATGCCCAACAGCAACGTCTGTGATGAGTTTAAAACGCAAGACAGAAACAAGGGCGACGTTTAAAAGAACCCCCGAGAGTAGCGCGCTTATCGGTGCCGGCGCATTCGAGTGCGCATCGGGCAACCATGTATGCATGGGGAAGAGTCCAACTTTCGTGCCGTAGCCAATCAGTACAAAAACAAAAGCAATTTTTGCAATGGAAGGATCCAGGTGTAGAGCGGCTCCACGTAATGCATCCCAACTCACAAAGCTTGCCTCCCCGAGCGACTGTTGAAAAGAAAAGTACAATAATGTCCCAAAGAACGCCAAAAGCAAACCAACGGAATTGATAATCAGATACTTCCACGCGGCTTCCATTGCGCTCTGTTTATTATAAAAACTAATCAGAAATGCTGTGGAGAGTGTAGTCGCCTCAATCGAAATCCACGCGAGCATGGGGCTTGCGGTCGTGACGGCGATAGACATCGCCGCAAGAAAAAGATTCAGCAAAATAAAATACTGTCGTACCCGTGTAACTCCAACAACCTGCTTTGCCGTCTCTTCGCGAAGGTAATGGATGGAATAGAATACGACAGCACACCCCACCGTGGAAATAATGAGGAGTGCAATGGCTCCAAGTGCGTCAATGGAAAAAAATTGGAACGGCGTGTACGCTCCCGCCGTCGCCACCGTCATGGCGATCACGATCGAAGTGCCGCATGCGACAATCGAAGCAAAAAATGAAACATACTCAGTAACGCCACGATGTTTTACAAGAATACAAACAAGTGTAGCGGCAAAGAATGCACCGATGATAAGAGCGATATCCATATATTATTCCTTCAAATTTCGCATAATGGTAACGTTCAGAGAGCCAAAATGTTCGTAGATCATCGATGC
Organism: bacterium; assembly: GCA_030648795.1. Lineage (GTDB taxonomy): Bacteria > Patescibacteriota > Patescibacteriia > JACQSD01 > JACQSD01 > JAUSHC01. Next base: position 5,304 of record JAUSHC010000043.1, read on the forward strand.
GAAAACCGTTGCGATAACAATCCAAATAGCGATATCAAAAAGAATCCCCGTTTGCAACGTTGCTGATTGTTCAAGCCCGGAAAAAAGCGCAAACGTTACAATGCCGTTTTCGAGTGAAAGCACTCCAATCATTTGCGAGAGCGCGCCTTTACGATTAATCATTAAAAAGAGAGAAGAAAAAATGACCGCAAGGGCAAGCGACAAAGCTTCCGTATCCGAAGTAAGGGTTGTGAGTGGTAAAAATATTTTACTATGCGCGAGTGCCGTAAGAATGGCAATAATAATAAGCGTCAAAGGAAAATTGAGATAGGTGGTCGCCGAAAACCGTAACCCATGTTTTTTTATGAGTGCGACAAAAAATCGCGGGGCGGCAATAACCTTAATTGCAAATACCAGCAACGCAATAAAAAGTGAAGGAAGAGAATGTGTTGCAAAAGATGCGCTGAATAAAATAAGTACGACCGCAAGCGACTGAACCCCGTACGCCATCGCGATGTCAATATTCTTTTTTGTCGTATGAAAAAAGATCGCTGTTAAGAATATTATCGCCGGAAGAAATTGATGCGCAATACTTTCCATATTCATTGAATCAAACTAATCGCAATAGCGCTTAAAACAAAAGAAACGATCAAGACATCCGGAAGTCGAAAGAACCGTAATTTCGCAATACTTGATTCGATCACTGCAATCACAAAACAAAAAATAAGTATTTTCCCCAAAAACACACTGATGCCCAACGCGAGCGCAGATAACGAAAGCGTCTGCGCGATCCCCCACGGAAAAAATAGATTCGACGCGAGCGCAATAAAAATAAGAAGTTTGTTCGCCGATGCCCACTCCATAAGCGCCAAGCGCTTGCCCGAATATTCTAGGAGCATCGCCTCATGAATCATCGTGAGTTCCAAATGTGTCGCCGGGTTGTCAAAAGGAAATCGCGCTGTTTCCGCAAGCAATACGATAAAAAATCCTGCAAAAGCAAAGCCAAGCGGAAGGAGTAATGTGATATGCAAGTCGGCAATTGTTGCGGCGATGGAAAATATGTTGGTCGTCCCGCTGACAAGTGCAAGTGTGAGGAGTGAAAAAATGAATCCCCCTTCCGCCAATGCCGAGACGGTCATTTCTCTACTGGAACCAAATCCTCCAAATGCGCCTCCCACGTCCATCCCCGCAAGCGCTAAAAAGAATGTGCCGATCGCCATCGTATAGATGATGACCACAATATCACTCGTATAGGTATTCCCAAGAAATAACGTCACGAGCGGAATACTCGCACCGACAACAAGCGTAATCGCAAAAACAATAAACGGAGCAACACGAAAAATCCATGACGCGTCACGACTCACTACTTCATCTTTATGAAAAAGTTTCCAGAGATCCCTGTACGGTTGCAGAACGCTTGCGCCTTGGCGATTCTGGAATCGTGCTTTTATCTTTTTAATAACACCAATAACGAGCGGAGATACCGCCGGGACAAATATGCTTTGGATGATCCACAAAATAGGTGTCATAGGCTACCGTGCAACAGAAAATAATACGACCATAAGCGCAATGAAAATATACAAAATATAGGCATTAATAATACCGCTTTGTATTTTCTTTGCAACATCAGAAAGTAGGGTAATAAAATTGTTTACCGGTATATAGAGATAGCGATCGTAGATATTGTTGATGCCAAAAATAATTGTTCTTGATTTTGGCACATACCGCGTCTCGGCATCATGGTATTCAATGTCATGTTGCACGCTTGGTCGCAGGATCCCTTGGAATATCATAACCAGAGACCGTGAAAACCCCGCCGCAGTGATTTCCATGCGCGGTTGTAAATCGGTACCGCAGTCCCATGTAGCGCCAATGCTTTGCTTTTGTTTTTTATACACAAGATAATTGACGGCGAATCCCACAATCGCAACTGCCACAATAAAAGCAACGAGAATGACCATTGCGGATACAGAAGAAAAGGAGTCCCCGAGAACAATACGTTGATCAGAAGAAACAGAAACGAAAGAAAGGTTGTCACTAAAAACTGCAAACCCCTTAGCTATTGTTATCAATACCGACGACGCATATCCTGAGAACACTCCAAAAAGAAGTGAGAGGATCGCAAGTGATCCCATACCA
>JAUSHC010000047.1 GCA_030648795.1 bacterium
AATCAGTACTTGCGCGATGGTGCTCCTCGCAGAGAAAGTCCCTGAAATGAGCGGACGGTCAGTCGCAAGTGTTGCGGACGATGTTAACGTAACGGTAATCGTCGGTGCTTCTTCTATCGTACCGCTATGGATCGGCGTACTCACTCCCTCTGCTATTTTTTCTTCAATTGGAGTGGCAGGCGCTGTTTCTTCGGTGAGCGGGAGGGTGAGAAGCGGTTCAATCTTCAAGTCTTCCGGTTGCGCTTCTTCTGTTATTGTCGCAGTCGCGATTGTTAATAATCGCGACGAAGCGGAATAGATCCCAGCGCTGTTTGTCGCGCGGACATACCAGGTATACGTACCAAGAGGCAATGGATCAGCTATGGTATAAGAAAGCTTCGTGAAAGAGATTTCGGTGCTCCCGGGATATGCGCGTGTCATTGTATTATTTGCGCCATTGCCTTGGATAAAAAGCGTATACGCGGTTGCACCGTCTGACTTCGTCCATTGGAACGTTGGCGTTGTATCAATAGTCACTTCAGAAGATTCGGCAAGGGTAAATGCCGATGGTGCTACTGCCGGAACGGGAATAATAAATGACCGGACAGCGCTCGGTGCCGTACTCATGTTTCCTGCCGCATCTTTCGCCCACACACGCCAACGGTAGGTGATGCCCGGCGTAAGTCCATTAGTAATGAGGTATTGGGTATTCAAAAAATTCCGCACATTAATTTCAAACGTCGTTGTCGAAGCGGCATTCACGTCGCTCGTTCCCGCGGTAACGAATGCGGGACTACTGAAATCTCCGTCATCAACTTGCACGGTATACGTTACGGAGGTGAGGTTATCCTGAACAGAGGTCCACACCAAAGCGACAGGCAAAGCGGTTTGCGCATCGGGGCTGGGCTGCGAAAGCGTGGGAGCGGGCGGTGGAGTAGCATCGATAATCAACGATCGTGGATCCGCAACAATGAATGCCCCCTTGCCATTCGACGCAGTTACTTTCCAGAGATACTTTCCTTGTGGCAGTGGTGCGGCAGGAGTGTAGCTTGTTGTGACAATGTTCGCTACCGTTTTTGTAAATGCTGTACCGTCACCAAGGATCTCCAGCGTATAGGTGGTTGCATTCACTGATGCCGACCACGTGAATGTCGGTTTCGTTTCCGTAATAATCGCTCCAGGACCCGTCAAAGAAAATGCAAGCGGTGCGAGAGCAGGCTGAACAGGTGGAATGATGGGCGGCAGAATTTCTCCTGTGAGCGGTTGGTCATCGACAACCACCGAGGACACAGCAATAGTGAGGGTCCTTGTGCTCCACGCGGATGTATTGCCGACCGCATCACGCGCGCGCACGCGCCAAGTGTAGGCGCCGTTTGCAAGTGAATCTGCTACCGTCCATGGAGATGCTAAAACAGTAAGCAAGGTGGCAGGTGGCGTTATTCCGGTCACAAAAACCTGCACATCGTATTCAGCGACATCCGTATCACCACTCCAACGGAACTCCGGGTTTCGCACATTGACGCTTGCTGATGCGGAAGGAGAGAGAAGTGTCGGCGCGGATGGTGGCGTGGTATCAATAGTAAACGTAAAAGGAGTAAGCGGAGCCGACCCTATCCCTGATTGATTACTTGCTCGAACACGCCATTGATATGCACCATCAGCTAATGCTTCAGCACTCTTCAATTGATAACTCGAAGCGGGAGCATCTATAGTGAATGTTCGAATCGGCGATGCAAAATTACCTGCTGCTGTGTCAATCTCAAGTTGATAAGACAGTACTTCAGAAAGCGCTTGCCACGCAAAAAGTGGTTTCTTCGTCGTGAGAACGGTTCCCGTCTGCGGTGTTTGCAGTGTTACAATTCCGGGGAGTGGTATGACGGCGGGAGTGTTCGCGGAGGTACTCACGGTCAACGGACTTGAAAGTACGGTTTGTTCTGCCTCATCCACAAGACGAAGTTGATAGATGTATGCTGTGCTGGGAGAAACTGTCGTATCAACGTATTGTTGCACCCCTTTCGCAATGACACCGAGAGGATTCCCAGAAACAATACCGGGAGCAGGATTGCGATCCCGAAGAATCTCAACAGTAAAATTGGATGTTGATGCTGCCTCGATCCACGTGAGCGTCACCACACTTGATGTTGCCTGCGTGGTAAAACTCGTTGGCGACGATGGTGGCGTAACCACAGGACCTCCCGAAACAACAATTTTCTGTATCGCCGCGGGAACGCCATCGCGAATCAAAAAATTCGTGCTCGAAGCCTTGTTTCCCTGTGTCTCACCGATGGCATCAAAAAGCTGATAATTCGTCGAGGTGCTCTTAGCGCCTCCACCACCGATCGCATCAATAGGAATTGTATAATTCGTGCTCGAAGCGGCAAACACCGTTCCTGTAACAAGAATCGCTGTAAGAAAAAGTAGAGAAGAAAAGAGACGTTTCATGCACTTACTATAGCAAATTTCAGAGAGGAATACCAGCTTTATCTTGAGACTGTAGAAAAATGTCTTTGCGAGCCCCGAAGGGGCGCGGCAATCTCACGATGTGTTAAGGAGTTTGGGATTGCTTCGTCACTCCGTTCCTCGCAATGACAACGAAAAACGAGTTTTTCTACAGCCTTATCTTACGATGTAAACTGTATCGGCAAGTATGCCTCAATAGCTTCTTTGCTGTATCCGTATTCCGCAAAAAAATCGAGGATACGCATTTGCGATCTTTCAGAGTAGAGGCGTTGAATTTCCTCGAGTATCCCGTCGCCAAAATGATCGAGCACTTCATCTTCAAAATGCACTTCGCCAAAACCTTCTTTTTTTTCTGTCTTATTGAGCGCACGGAAAAGATCCATAAACGTCGCATTCTTCGAAAGCGTAAGAACGTGTTCGCACTCTTCCGCGCCCTCTTCATTTATAACGCCCAACATTTTTTCCTCCTCCGACTGTTCCTGTTTGAATAAATCCATCGCATGATGATATTGCACACTATCTTTGCCGAACAGTTCTTCTGCAACCTGCGCAGCATGAAGATACTCTTTATTTTGTAGTGCGCACTGATGTTCAAGAAGCTTTACTCCCCGTAATTCTTTAGGAGTCCCCATACCTAACGATGTACGAAAACGAAAAATCCAATCATACTCTCCTGCAAGAGTTTTCTCCATAATTTGATCATTCGCAAAGGATTCCAGAACCTCTTGAGGAACACCGAGAGCCTTGCCTCTCTGTATCGCATCATACGGGAGCCCGGAATGCTTCAATTCTTCCCATGCTTTTTTATCATAGGATGGTTCTTTTGATTCGGAATTTTCACCGCGTGGACGTGAGGACATATGTGTATGAAAAAATCTCGGTCTCATTTCATGCGCCCGCGAGGAATGCCTACAACTCTCACCAGCTTCCGCCGGTTCGGTCGCAGAGCCGCCCCTCGCTGTCCGCCTCATCTGCACGCACTCGGCGGACATGGCTGCGGTCTTCAATTCCTCACGCGACACCAGCAGGGGTGTCGCTGCAGTTGCATTCACTTCGTTCATGCGCCCGCGAGGAATTGAACCTCGATCTCAGCCTTCGGAGGGCTATGTTCTATCCGTTGAACCACGGGCGCGTGCTACTTATGCTCCTGAAAAAATTTTGAGCGCTGCCTTAATACGATCATTCGTGCCTTCTGCCTTTGTGCCAATCTTCTTTAATACATCCCGAACGTCATTCACCTTGTACCCCAAACCCACAAGCGCGTCAATTACTTCGCTGTCGCCACTCACCAATGCATCCCCCTCCGCGCTTTTCTCCATCTTCCCCTTTAACTCAAGAATAATTCGCTCGGCGGTCTTGCGTCCAATACCGGAAACTTTCATAAGCAACGTCGGATCTTCATGCCCGATCGCACTGCGAATATCTTTCGCAGTCGCAATAGACAACACCGCGAGCGCAGTCTTTGGTCCGACGCCACTTACCGTCAACAACTGTTGGAAAAGCGCCAACGTATCCCGATCCGCAAACCCATAGAGTTCAATCGCATCATCGCGCACATTTGTGTATGTGAAGAGTGTAATGAGCGCCTCCAGCCGAACCTCTGCCAACAAAATCGGCGACACAAATACGCGATAGCCCACGCCACCCACAAGAAGAATAATGCCATTCTTCTCTTTCCCAAAAACTTTTCCTTGTAAGAGTCCAATCATACTATTACTTTATAGTGTTTTGAGAAAAATAAAAAGCCCTTACTACAAAACATCCGCCTATCATCCACCCGCATACCTCCGGCCGATTTTCATCGGCCTTCGGCTCTGTGGCACCCACACGCTCGGCGGATTGTAACTCTCAACAAAATTTTCGTCGTCTTCGACTCAAAAATTTTGGACGAGTTACAAAAAATCTAGCGACAAAAAAGAGAGCTTCACCGCCCTCCTTTTTATACAGACGCTACTCCCTATCAATGTACGCTTTATAATCTTCCGAGTTGCGCCACAAAGACGCGGGGATTGTCGGATGAACAGTCTTACCGCCAAAACGAACAGCCTGCGTAATCTCTTTAATGCTATACCCACCAAAAAAATACGCGCGCGTATACGTGTCGCGCCATGCGGAATTCTCCGCGAACAAGCGATTCATAAGATTAAGAAGTTCTTGTCCCAAAGATTCCATATCGGTCTTCGGATCTATCGTGGGTTCAGCATCATCCGATATGCGCGGTTCATTGTTATAGACAACGGCATTTTGACGAAATACCGAAGAAGAAGTGTTTGACGGATTAACCGCCGGTTGCGATCGCGACGAAAAAGCTTGTCTGACAATAACAGGCACGAGCGGTTTTCTGAATGACACAAACGGCACAACGGGGTTTTCGCTCGATTTTTTTACCGGTTCTTTTTGTGGCCGTGGTACGAGCTCTGCCAGCGGATCTTCTTTTTTTATGGTAACGAAACGCTCTTCGGTGAGAGAAAAATTCCCCGCGCGATCTTCCACCTTCACTCTATAGGTATATTTCACTCCTTCCGTATTTGCCTGCGTATCAAGAAATTGTTGCGCTCCTTTCTCGACAGTCTGATATACGTTTCCGGAAACCGGCGTATTCCCCTCTCCTCGTAAAATAATAATTTTTGCAAGATCCGCATCCGATGGATCAGTCCATGTCAGCAGTGCTTTTCCATCCTGCTGAACGACAGAAAAATTCGTTGGTGCCGCTGGAGCTGCTTGATCGAATCGCGCCTCACCGGATGATGATGTCAGTGTCAATTGTGTTGCAGAAGAACTTACGGCTGTGTCCGTTCCATCGCCATTCCGCGCTTTGACGGAAACCGCATAAGACGTCCCTCCGGTAAGACCGGTAACCGTCACGCCCGTTGCTCCTCCCCATGTTGTGTATGCCTGCAATATAGCGGACGCACCAAGCGTTCCGTTAGTCTGCACCCACTGCGCTGATCCTCCCGATGGCGTCACCTGAATCGCGTATGTTGTAGCGGAAGGATTGCTGTTCCTATTAATGACGACTATGAATGTGGTGCTTGTTACCGTATCTACTGTTGGTGTACTCGGAACATTCGCAAGGGTGTACGCTGCTGCCGTACTTGAAAACGCCGTCTCAATATTATCATTGTTCCGCGCCTTCACTTTAAAGGTGTACTGCGTGTTTACGGAAAGACCAGTAACAGTGACGACGCCCCACGTTGCGTTCGCTTGCCAAACAGCAGATCCACTTAAAGACCCATCGACTTGTACATAATTACCGCTGCCGGTTTCTTGGATGGCGTATACCACATTATTCCCATTCGCATTTGTATTTATGGTGACGTTCAACGTTGTAACCGCTGCACCATTAACAGTGGGAATGCCCGGAGCGCTCGCAAGAGTATACAAAGACGCTGTAGAAGAAAAAGCAGTTTCTGTTACGTCACCATTCCGCGCTTTCACTTGAAACGTATACGATGCACCCGCAGTAAGTCCGGTAACGGTCACGCCCGCTGCCCCTCCCCAATTCGTATATGTTTGCCATGCGGCGACACCCAAAGTTCCATTCGCTTGTACATAATTACCACTGCCGGTTTCTTGGATGGCGAACGTGGTATTATTCGGATTACTATTGGTATTAACCATCACGATAGCAGTGCTCGTCGTTGGTGTACCCACCGTCGGCGCGCTCGGAACATTCGCGTAGGTATACGCCTGCAATGTCGCAGATCCCGTTTCAACAGCACCTCCATTACGATATGTCACCGAAAACGTGTGCTGAACATTTGGCGATAACGAAGAAAAAGTTTTTATTGCCGTGCCCGACTGCCATCCCGAATCTGCTACTGCTTCTGCGGGGCTCGTAATTTGAAAACGATACCCTGCGGATCCAACCGAATCATTTACAAATGTGGCGACAGACAATGCAATACTTGTTGCGGTAATCGTCGTTGCTTGAAAATTCGTTGGAGCACCAACCGCCGTATACGCTGATGTTCCACTCGAAAGTGCCGTCTCAACAAAATCGCCATTACGCGCCATCACCTTAAATGTATACGATGTGTTTGTCGACAATCCTGTCACCGTAACACCCGCCGCACCACCCCACGTTGTATATGTCTGCCATTCCACAGCACCAAGTGCTCCATTGGCTTGCACATAATTCCCGGATCCAACTTCCTGAATAGCAAACATGGTTGCCGCGGGATTGGCGTTCACGTCAATAATTACCGTTAACGTTGTTGCTGTAGGGCTGTTCACAGTTGGCGCGCCTGGAACATTCGCAAGGGTATACTTGCTCTGCGTTCCAGTAAAACTCGATTCGTTTGCAAGAACATCCTTTGCTTTCACTTTATATGTATATTGCGTATTGACTGAAAGTGCTGGATCGCTCCACGTTGTACTCGCTTGATATCCGGAGTTTGCTGTTCCGGTGTTTCGATCAAAATAATATGGCGTAGAATGCAATCCGGAACCTCCATCAGTTGTACCAGAAACCGTCACATCGATACTGCTCGCGGTGATCGTCCCAAATCCTAGCGTTACTCCCGTTGGCGCGTCGGCGTCAATCCTTGATTGCATATCAATTGACCCAGCGGACGTTGTGTCAGTCCCGCTGGTTGGTACGCCCTCAATTTGAATATCAAAATCGTAATCAGTATCGGTAGAGCTTGGAACAGTAAACGCGGGTATGGAAAACGTCCCGCCGGTATATTCTATCTCATCAACATACGTATCAGCCCCGGTATATGCCGTCGCCACATCATCCGTATCTCCAGCGGGAACACTTCCGGCATTCACATGCAGCTGGGCATAAATCGTCGCAGCAGAAGGAGGATAGACATTGGTCGTTCCCTCATATGTTGCTGTCCCCGTTGCAGTAATTTGTGTACCGCCAGCAAGCCAATTGGTGTCAGAAAGTGTTGCACTACCGGAAGAAACCTTCGCAGCACTATC
>JAUSHC010000048.1 GCA_030648795.1 bacterium
TTCCATAATTCCTAATTCTTAATTCATAATTCAGTGATTACCACTCCCTCCATTCTTCTTCGTAGTCGCGATGTCGGTGAAGCGGATCGCATCTATACTTTTTATACGCGTGATCATGGAAAGATTGAAGCAAGAGCGACCGGTGTACGCAAGATAAAGAGCAAGCTTGCGGGTCATTGCGTTCCGAATGCAACTATTCGTTGTACGTTTTTCCCCGGGCGACGCGAAATGCGACTTGTTCAAGCAACGGCGCTCACACACTATCCGCACATCGTGCGTGATTTTTTTTCGTACGGTGTCGCCGCATACGCACGGGAAGCGGTGGATGTCATGACAAAATCCGGCGTGAGTGACGCAGTCATTTTTGATCTTCTTGTACGACTCTTTGATGGGCTGATACAACAGAAGACAGCATCGCATCTTCTTTTACAAGCGTTTCTTTTCCATTTTTTGACAGCGCTTGGGTATAGACCACGGTCCAGAAATGTGATACGAGATAGAGTAGTGCCAACACTGCTCCGTGACCATATCACGGAACCGCTCGAGAGTGAACAGTTTTTGGCATTCATGCAAGCCAAAGGAGGGGCATGAGGTGAATAAAGTGTAGGATTGTTCTTTGACGATGTTCGGTAAACCCCAAGATGGAGGAAAAGAGGTGCATCATGCTTATACGCGACAACATGATTACCCGCGATGTCATTGCAATCGCGGTCCGCCGGGAACGTACGCCGGTGTGTGTGCGTATTGATGAACACGTAGGAAAAGAGCAACTTGCCTATCTTGCAAAGCTCGGCGTAGCGTTTCTCATCGACTGGAGGGAAGTCCAGAGTGCTCTGTTCACTCTTGCGCTTCACGATTATCCCCGTCATGGTTTCTTTCTTGACGGGAGGTCGGTTGCCGAGGGGGAACATTCCGCGTTCCTCACGGCGCTCGGTGGGGCGGGAGTGGATGGATGCATCATCAGACATGTATCCAACACATTCCTAGAGCAGTGTCGTAAGACGGAGCGGTTTGTCTTTGTAGAGCTTAACCCCTCTCTTTCGATGGCGACGCTTCCGCAAAAGATTAACGAACTATTGGGGAAGTCGAAGATCTATCGTCGTGGGCACAGGAACGTTGGTGGTGCAGTTGACATGCGTCACGCGCCGATTTTTTCTGTACTGGAGAAATACGCACGTGAATTTCCACTATTCATTTCCTGCGATCCGATCGATTTTGGCGATGAAACGTATGTGATTCCGGGAGCAATAACTGTCGCTCCGGGGATGCGCATCGTTATGCTTCCGGCGCCGCCAACGGAAGGCAGTGACGGATGGCGAGATGAGTTCGGAACAGTCGCCAAGCAACTTGCGGGTACACTGCAAGATGCAATCGCCGCCAGTCGGTGATCCCACAAGGATCACCTTTTTTTATCCACATTTGACGCTATTACTCCATCTGATAAACTACTTTGAGGTTTGTGGACAGTTCATTCAATATGATACTTCGTTCCGATGGGGGGACGAGGTATTTTTGTGAAAGGGAGGGGGAAACGTGAGACAGAAGCATGTGGTACTGATGGTGCAGGACTTCCTCGCACAGGATCTCCTCACAACGCTTCGGATCCGAGAGACCGAAGATGGGGGCTATGGGAAGCGTTTCTACGTTGCGGCGCTTTATCTTTCGCGATTCCTTATTGCGCGAGCGACAGGCGCGTTTGCTCCTCGCAGCAAGGACGTAACGATTGAAACGCCGCTTTGCACGACGACGACGAACATTATCGTTCAGAACGACATGACGTTCGTTCATGTGCGTCGTGCGGGAGGCGTCTTGGCGGATGCCGCGTTTGGATTCTTTCCGCACGCGCATTTCGGCGCGATCGATCTTCATCGCGATGAACGAACGCTCGAGCCGATTGAAGGGCCGTACCACAATCTTCCCGAATCGTTCGCGGGGCAGACGGTATTCATTTTGGATCCCATGCTCGCCACTGGAGGCACAGCGGATTGGGCGATCAAACGCGCGAAAGAGCTTGGTGCAACTCGCATCGTGTTTGTGGGATTGGTGTCGGCACCACGTGGGTTCGATTTCATCCGATCCAATCATCCGGACGTACCGATCGTGCTTGCGGCGCGAGACCCGATCTTGAACGGTGTCGGTTACATCGAGCCGGGGTTGGGTGACATGGGGGATCGGCTCTACGGCGCCAATCACGACGAGTACGGCAATCCGCGCGGTGTCGTTGCGGCAAAGGCATAGGCAGGGGGGACATGGGGGATCATTCTTGATCCCCCTTTTTTATTTTCGTTGCAAGAATCCCAAGCGAAGCGCAGGGTGAATTGCATAACGAAAATAACCCGCCGAGTTGTGCGCCTGCTGGCACCGCATCCGCCCCGAGGCGGAGGAGGTATCTGTCCGGCCGAGAGGCGGGTCATCCATTGATTTACAATTCTCCGTCGTTATGATATGAAAGGAGCACGCAAGGTTGTTCTTTTCAAGGGGAGGGAATCATGAGTAAAAAGATATCGACGTGCGTCACTGTTTCAACGCAATACGGTCGAGGGCATGCGAGCTTCGAATCGGTAACACCGACGACGAAAAAAGTACACGTTGCCGGACATCCGTTTCTTTGGGCGCTTGAGGATATTTTCCGGAGAGCGCCTGAACTCAAGGTGCTGCAGATTATTCCTTCGAAGAAACATTGGATGCAGAAAGGACGGTATAAGGAAATCTGCAGAGAGCATGACGCACGAGTAGTGATCGCCTGCCACCAAAGAAAACAACAGAAAGAAATGTATCGACCTTCGAGAGCTTACCAACGGAAGCGTCGAAAGTTTCTTTATCTTCAAGGGGAAGTAAAGGAGAAGTTTGAGGAACTTCTCGCAATGGATTGTCTTGAAGCGAGAGTCACGGCGCGATATTTTTGCCTTCATAACGAGCCGTATATTTCGGAGCGTATCGTTGCGCAAGAGTTTCATCTTCGGGGGGACGATCGTGATGTTTCGCTCTATGTGCATTCGATGCGGCGTTATCTCTTTCCGCTCGCACGGGTGAGTTACGAGGCAAAAGCACGTGCTGGTATGATTCTTCGGCGCGTGAGAATTCATCGTGGAGAAATCGATTTGCCGCAACCGAAACCGCCACGCGATCCATCATTGCCATCCAATCTTTTGGAAAATCGCATTACGGTGTATCGAAGACTGCAAAAGGCGTGGAAGGAAGGGAGGCTGGATAAACTTTTGCCCGATCATCCGCTGTGGTATCAGGTACTTGTACTGCGCTACGGATTGAATGGCAATGGGAAGCCGGTACATCGTTCGTTCAGGAAAGTAGCCGATCGCATGGATCTCTCGCGGACGACAATTCTTAATCTGGAGCGAGAAGCTTTACGGAAGCTTCGAATTCCCATCCCCAACAGCTCTGTGTGAAAACGCAGGGCTTTTTATTGTAACTCGCCTAAAATTTCTAAAAGAAATTTTGTTGGGAGTTACAACCCCGCACCAAGTTTTTCACATACATGATGTTGATCGCACGATCACAGCCGTAGGCGATTCCGAGCTTCTTACTTTATTTTTCTACGCACGGAGTCGAACTTTGGTGCTGGGGTTCGTGATTGAGGCGGGTATCGTGTTAATACCGCATCCTTGATTCTTCGTTTTTTATTCGTTATACTATTTCTACATTATGCAACGTATTTTTCTCTCTAACATCAGCAAATATATCGGAGAATCGGTGACGCTCGCGGGATGGGCGTATAATTTTCGTTCGTCGGGGAGTATTTATTTTTTACAACTGCGCGATGGAAGCGGTCGCATTCAATGTGTTATTTCAAAGAAAGAAGTGACCGATGCAACGTGGGATGCGTGTCAAAAGCTTACGATTGAATCATCGGTCATCGTAAAAGGCGTGGTGCATGAAGACAAGCGATCTTCAACGGGGTATGAAATGAAAGTGGAGAGCGTCGAGGTTGTCGCTATCGCGGAGGAGTATCCTATTGGTAAAAAAGAACATGGGACGGATTTTCTGATGGACAATCGGCATTTGTGGCTACGATCTTCGCGTCAAGAGGCGATTTTGAAAATTCGTGATGAAATTATTTTTTCTTGGCGGGAATTTTTTCGGACAAAGGGTTTTATTCTCACCGACTCGCCGATTTTCACGCCGAATGCATGCGAAGGAACGTCGACGCTTTTTGCGACAGATTAC
>JAUSHC010000049.1 GCA_030648795.1 bacterium
TTATGAATGGCTATGCAGTTTACTGCACACTTTATGCTATACTGTTTTCATGACGATACTCTCATTTATATCCATTCTTGGACTTGGCATTCTTATCGTTGTATTGCTTTTTGTTCTGCATAAACTTTCCGTGTTGACGCGTAAGGGCGACGGCGACCAGTCCATGGTTTTTTTGAACCAGAATATCCATGGCATTCAGGAGCGGATTGATAAGACGACGGCGGCGGTGAATGAGCGACTGGATCGCGCGGCGGCGGTGATTGCGAACGTGTCGAAGGAACTCGGACAAGTGCAGGAGATGGGGCGACATATGCAGGAACTCCAAGACTTTTTGCGTTCGCCAAAGTTGCGTGGGAATATCGGGGAGCAAGTGCTCCGTGATTTGCTCGAGCAGTATTTCTCGCGCGATCATTTCGCTATTCAGCACAAGTTTCACGATGGGCAAGTGGTGGATGCGATTGTGAAAGCGTCGAACGGTATCATTCCGATTGACGCGAAGTTTCCGCTGGAGAATTTTCAGAAAATGGTGAAGGCAGAGAACGAAGCGGCGAGTGCCGAGGCGTTGCATGAATTTTTCAAGGACGTGAAAAAGCACATCACAGACATTGCGAAGAAGTACATCTTGCCACACGAGGGGACAGTGGATTTTGCGGTGATGTATGTGCCGTCGGAGGCGGTGTATTACGAAATGATTCGTGGGGAGAGCGACCTCAATACATTCGCCTATGAGAAAAAAGTGTTCATCGTTTCGCCGAACAGCTTTTACTATTTTTTGAAGATTCTCATGATTGGCATGGAAGGAAAAAAGCTGGAGGATAATATCAAACAGGTACAGGCATTACTTGCCGGTATTCATCAAGATGCGGGAAAGTTCGGTGAAGTGCTTGGTGTTCTGAATACGCACGTCACCAACGCCAAAGCCGCTGTTGACCGCGTGAACACGGAATATGCGAAATTGTCGGGCAAAATAGATCAGGTGAAATTACTGAAATGAACCTTGCAATACAACTTATCGGCATCGGGTGCGCGTTTTTTGTGGTGTTTGCCTTGATTGGAAAGACGGCGGTGCTTGTGGTGTCGAGCATTGATCGTATTGGCAAACAGTATCGCATTCCGGAATTTCTTTTGGGGTTTGTTATTTTGGGACTCGCAACTTCAACGCCGGAACTTTTTATCGGCATCCAATCGTCACTGACCGGCATCGGGCAACTATCCGTTGGGAATATTCTTGGCGGGATTGTTCTTCTTCTTTCGCTTATTGCCGGCATTGTTTCGGTGGTGAATGGAGGGATTGAGCTCAAGGGGCTCATCTCACGTCCGATTCTTCTTGGTGTAACTTTTATTTTTTTTACACCGCTATTTCTTTTACTCGACAGCCATCTTTCTCGCATTGACGGGGGTATGCTCATGGCGTTCTATCTCTTCGCCGTCTTTCTTTTGGCGTACGAGTCATATCGGGAACGCGACGCATCATTGGTGCAGAAAGTATGGAGTGTACTCATTCGTCGCTCTGTAGAGCCCGTTCCGCCGGATAGAGAAGCCATAGAAAAGAAGGAGGAAGAAAAGGGGCTTGGGTATACGTATTTTTTGTTGGGAGTCGGCATTGTTGGACTGCTCATTCTTTCTCGTATTGCTCTTGAGCTCGGCCTCTACACAACACAGCTTTTCGGTTTTGGTGCATTTGTTGTTGGGTTTTTGATATTCGCTCTGGGAACAAATTTACCGGAATTGACAATTGCGCTGACGTCCCACAAAATGAAACACGAAGCGCTGTCGCTTGGGAATATCGTCGGCAGTGCGGTGGCAAATATTTTCGTTTTAGGATTTGTCGGGGTTATTCGGCCAATCCAATTTGCAGCAATTGATAACTTGCGCGCGGGGATGCTCTTTCTTGTTATCGCGGTGACTCTTTTTTTCTTTTTTTCAGCAACAGGCGGGCGTATCACTCGTCGCGAGGGAGTTGTACTTATTGTATTAAATGTTATTTTTGTAGCGATTCAGATTTTTCTTTCGCCGTAAATGGCTTATACTAGCCAAAAAATGCAAAAAAGGATTGACGGTTTTTTGTTTTATCGGTACACTAAACTAATTAAAAAATAGTTTTGGGCGTAATGGTAGCCCCTCGACTACGCTCGGGGAATAACGAAGAAGGATGACTGTATGCAAAGCTCTGATTCGAAGTTCTTGAAACTCGCCCAAAATCTTGGAGTCGTTAGACGAACAAGATTTTGTTGGGAGTTTCAATCCGCCGAGTATGCGCCTGCTGGCACCGTAGCCCGAAGGGCGGAGGTATGTGACCGACCGAGAGGCGGAATTCTATGGTAAGTGATAATTCATCATCGGATAGACGTTTCATGGTCTTTGGTCTTCGCATTGTTGGTGAGTTTGGCGGCTTGATCGCAATACCGGTTGTTGTGTTCGTGCTTCTTGGACGATGGCTCGATGGACGATGGGGGACGAAGCCGTGGATGACGATTGCGGGGTTTGTGGTGGCGGCGCTTGTTTCCGGGCTCATGGTTTGGCGTCGAACGAAAGATGTGGCGTCAGAGTACCAACGATTAATTGATGAGAAAGGTATTCCTAGTAAAAAGAATTCAGAGTAATATTTGTGTGTCTCAAATTGACCTAATTACTAATTAACCTAATTGCTCTAAAAGTTTTTAGAAATTAGAAATTAGGATTTAGAAATTGAAGCGAAGCGACCTATGATCCCCCCACTCGCCGCAGAAGCTATTGCACATGTTGGAAGTTTTCCGATCACGAACTCTATCGTGACTACTGCGATTGCGTCGTTTATATTATTGGCGACGGCGTTTGTCGTGCGCACAAAACGTGCGATGGTGCCGCGGGGTTTTCAAAATGCGGCAGAAGGCACGGTTGAATTTCTTTTAAGCTACATTGAGCAAGTGACGAACGACAAAGCGCGTGCACGAAAATTCCTTCCCGTCGTTGGGACGCTTTTTCTTTTTATCTTGATCTCAAACTGGATGGGGCTTATCCCGGGCGTTGGTTCCATAGGACGATGGATGACGGTACATGGCGAACTGGAGCTTGTCCCGCTCTTCCGTCCCGCAATGAGCGACCTCAACACCACGTTGGCGCTGGCAGTTTTTTCAATCGTCGCAACCCATATTTTTGGTATCATTGCGATTGGTTTTTTCAAACACGCCAATAAGTTTTTTCAATTTGGAACGGTCATACAGGGGTTCAAGAAAGGTGGCATCAACATCTTTGTCGGGTTTGTGGAATTTGGTATCGGGCTTATCGAGACGGTCGCCGAAGTCGCAAAGATGGTATCGCTCTCGCTTCGGTTATTTGGAAACATTTTTGCCGGAGAGGTGCTTTTGACGGTCATCGGCTCTCTCATTGCATTTTTGGCACCCTTGCCATTTATGGGTTTAGAGCTTATTGTAGGATTTATACAAGCAACAGTATTTTCTATGTTGACGCTCGTGTTTATGACCGTTTTAACAGAAAAATCACAACACTAGGCGAATTAGGAATAAGGAATTAGGAATCATGGTTTTCGTCCCATTATTCATAATTCTTAATTCATAATTCATTATCGTTGTCTGCACTGCACGACGTTAAACCAATAAACCTTTTAACCGTCGATGCAGAGGGCAACGCACATTTTATGGACGCAGAGTCAATCACAATCTTAACCAAAGGTCTCACGATGGCGGTCGGAGGAATTT
>JAUSHC010000054.1 GCA_030648795.1 bacterium
GTCCACTTCGTTCGTACGTACCATTCGGTTATCTGGGCGAATCGATCATCAGGCTTTGCGATGTGCTTGACGGCGAATCCATGGAGCGTGTTACCGATAAGATACGTGTAACTTGGTGTGTACAGGAAATCCGCAGGGAGCGCTTCCGCAAGGATTTCTTGAAAGCGTTTATACTTCGTTTCTCGTATCCCCACGTCGTTTGTTCGGCGCGCATCCTCGAGGAGTGTATCCGCTTCTCTGTTCGCGAAGAGCGCCAAATTTACGCCGGGGGATTGTGACTGGGATGAATGCCAAAACGGATATGGGTCCGGATCTCGCCCGACAACAATACCGAAAAGCAATGCTTCGTAATCGCGTGGTTGCAGGATCTGTTGTTGGAAATTTTTCTGTCGCACATCGAGCACCACGCGTACACTGATAGATTCCCATCCCTCTTGGATGATACGCGCGACGGCGATGTTCTCCGGATAGTTGATTGTTGTTAAATGAATGGTCAGTACGTCATCATTTTTTATGCGGTACTGGTTGAGAAGTTTTCCTTCTTCTTTTTCGGGGGCAGCGGTTTTGTCTTCTTTTACCGTTGTCGTCGTACGTTCCACCTCCCGCAATTCAGGTGTTTGTATATTCTTGCCACTTTCGGAAGGGACCGTATTGGAGGCGGCGGCGGCTTGTTCTTTCTTTTTTTGCTCTATTCTTTTTTGGTACTCTTCTTTTGTGATTGTTTTCCATCCGGCATCTTGGAGAAGTGTTTCTGCTTTTTTTTGATCAAATACTGGTGGCGGCGTATTCGGGATGAATCCGACAGAACCAGGAAGAATAGGGCTTGCGATTAGTGCAGCTTCGCCCTTGAGTGCTTCACGAACGATACGCTCTCGATCGATCGCGTTTCCAAGCGCTTCTCGTACGCGCTTCTCTTTCAGTGCGTCATTTTTTTCTTGATTGAAAAAGACAGCAGTGTATTGCGGAAAAGAAAGATTGACTGACTGATAATTTCCTGTGGGTATTTTTTCTTTAAATTGCTTTGGAATGAGATGGATGCCGTCCACAACACTCGCTTTTAGCGCCTCTATTGCTTCATTTACTGTGGGATAGAATCGGAACGTCATGCCTTGCAGGTAGGGTATGCTGCCGTGATACGCTTCAAAACGTTCGAGGCTATAGGATTGTATCGTACCTTTTTTATCTTTTTCAAATGATACAAAACGGAATGGACCCGCACCAATCGGTTTCAGATTGTATTCCGCAAGCTGGGCGGTTGCCATGGGGACGTCGCGCCAGAGATGTTCAGGGATAATGCCGGTTGTCAATGTTTCAACGAAAGGTGCAAACGCTTCTTTGAGCGTGATTTGAATGGTGGCATCGTCAATCTTCGTCACGGCAACTCCGCGAAAGCTTTGCGCGAGTGGGCTTCTCATTTCGGGATTTTGGATACGCTCAATCGTGAAGAGGACATCATCTGCGGTTACTTTTTCTCCGTCATGCCAGTAAGCGTTTTGTCGTAAACGAATGGTGTATGTTTTTTGATCAGGGCTTACGGTGAAACGTTCTGCGAGATCGGGAATAATATTTCCTTCCGTATCTTTTCGAAGGATTCCACCATAGACAAGGCGCGTCACGTCGAGGTCAGTAGGGTTTGCAACAGCGAAGAGAGGATTGATAAGTGATGGAGAACCGACAATCGCCTCCGTATAGGTTCCTCCGGATTTTGGAACGCGAACGAACTCCCATCCGGCGATACGTATAAAAAGAAAGAATCCACTTATAAGTGCAACAAGAAAAAGTGTGAGCAGCACTATCCGCTCTTTTTTCTCTAAAACATACGGAAGCATCCGTACTTTTTTATACTGCAGATGCACTGTCGCAAAAAATGCACGACAGCGCGCAAAAAATTTCTTCACGATATAGTATATGTGTGGGTCAGCGCAGAACTAAAGAAGTGATCGCTGAACCAAAGAAGATGAAAGCAAAAACAATAGTGGCAATAAAGAGCATCTTTTCAACACCCCGTTTTGTACGATAGATATTTCCCTCACCGCCGAATGCTGAAGAAAGACCAGATCCTCGTGCTTGCATAAGAATGCCAATGGTAAGAAAAAAGGCGGAAACAAGCTGAATTGCTGAAAGATATGCCATAAAATATAGTGTATTCACGTAGCATAGCAAGACTAGCGTTTCTTGTCAACGATGATGCGATGGAGGCGCACGACATTTTTTCCCACTACTTTCATCGTTATTCGCTTTTTCTTTTCGCGCGTTTCCGCTCGTGTGAGCCGATGTTTCATGGTAGTATTATATCATGAAGCATGTAACATGTAACATGTAACAAATTGTATGGCAACGGGACGACAATGGTTGAAACGCATTGGTTGTTTTATTGGTGTCATGATTTTTTTAAGTGCCGTGTTATTCGGTATTCTGGTTTGGATTGTGTATCGTCAAGAATCGAGTGCGCCATCACAAGCCGTATCGGCGCCAAAAAATTTCACTGCATCAACCATTGCCGCGCCCACAGGGATAACCAATGCGTCGATTGCGACCGATGATGATCCGAGTATTGGTCCCGCAGGCGCGCTTGTCACGATTGTTGAATTCAGTGATTTTGAATGTCCGTTTTGCAAACAAGCGTTTCCAATTATCCGCGAACTCATGGCGACGTATGGCGATCGCGTTCGGTATATCTACCGTGATTTTCCGGTTTCTTCCATTCATGACAATGCGCAAAAATCGGCAGAGGCGGGTGCATGCGCGCACGCGCAAGGAAAGTTTTGGGCGTTGCATGATAAGATTTTTCAGAATGCGCCGCAGATTACGGTTCCCGATTTAAAAAATTATGCGCGATCGTCAGGGCTTGATATGTCACTCTTCACGACATGCCTCGATAACGGTAAATTCGCAAACGAAGTGCAGCAGGATCAGAGCGATGGTACTGCTCTTGGTGTCCGCGGTACGCCGACGTGGTTTTTCAACGGGCGCAAAGTTGAGGGTGTCATCCCGCGGGAAGTATTTATGACGCTCATCGAAACATTACTTACGACTTCTTCTCAAAAATAGCGGGTTGTTTCATCATTTTTACTAAGCAAATCTTTTTTTAGAGCTGTGAATTACGAAACTCCTTTATTCCCTCCTTTGCAAAAGGAGGGCGAGGGAGGATTTAAGAACATCTCGATAGAAAATCCCCCTTCTTCCCCTTTTACAAAGGGGGAGACCCGAGTTTCGTAATTCACAACCTCGAGTGGCTTTTCGCAGGCTACTTTTTTTGAAAAAGAAAAAAGCCCTCGTCGATAGAGATCGATAGGGCTGAAGTTGGAGGCAGGGGAAGGCGAGGCTATGGCTTCGCCTTCGTACTACTTTTTTTTGCTGTGTGTTCGGCGCGAGCCTTATCGATGGTATTGAGGAGTGATTGAGCCGTTTTTTCGCTCATGTCCTCAAAGCTGTGTCCTTCCTCGAAAGAGATGAACCCGCGCATTTTTCCGAGTTGTTCCTTTGCCGTTTGTTTCTCCCCATTCTTACTCATTGCAATTCCTCCTGTTGTTCAGAGCTTGAGGCGCCAAGCGATGAACGCTTCATCGTTGATGCCCTGTTCGTTGACACGTTCCACCTTTTTTTGCGCTTCCAGTTGTTTCAGATAGCCGAGAATTGTATCTGATACTTTTAACCATACCAACCTTTCTTTTTTTGCGCAATCTGCTACTATAATGAGTATTATGGATAGAAATTTAGCACTCGAATTTGTCCGTGTCACCGAAGCTGCCGCGATGGCAGCGAGTAAGTGGCTTGGACGTGGAGATAAAAATGCGGCAGATCAGGCTGCGGTGACGGCGATGCGTGATCGGCTGAATGCGCTCGATATTTCCGGAACGATTGTGATTGGCGAGGGAGACAAAGATGATGCTCCGATGCTTTTCATTGGTGAGAAAGTCGGGAGGGGCGGTGTGGAAGTGGACATTGCGGTTGATCCGCTCGAGTGCACGACAAATTGTGCGAACGGGCGACCGGATTCAATGGCAGTACTCGCTGCTGGTTCCCGTGGAAGTCTATTGCATGCACCGGGGACATATATGGATCAGATGAGCGTGGATGCGCGCGTGAAGGGAAAGGTGTCTTTTGCAAAACCGTTTGAAGAAAATGTGAAGGCGCTCGCGAAGGCACTTGGAAAAGAGATGGGCGACGTTGTTATTGCAATTCTTGATCGAGATCGCAATAAAGATTATGTGGAACGCGCTCGGAAACTTGGATGCAGGATTCGTCTGTTCGAACACGGAACGATCGGTATGGCGATTGCATCGGCGCTTTTGGATTCCGGTATTGATATGATGATTGGGAGTGGTGGTGCGCCGGAAGCGGTGATTAGCGCGGCGGGTGTGCGGAGTTTGGGCGGCGACATACAAGCGATATTAAAGCCACACAAAGAAGAGTATGCGCAGCAAGCGCGAAAAATGGGCATCACGGATTTCAGTCACATTTTCACGATCGATGAACTGGCAAAAGAGGGGACGGTATTTGTGGCGACGGGCATTTCCGACGGTCCGGCTCTTCGTGGTGTTGTTGTTACGCCACATAACATCATTACGCACTCTATCTTCATGCGTTCAAAATCCGGCACGGTGCGATTTATGGAAACACATCATAAATATTAAATAAAAGGAATCCCCCCTCGATTTTGCCTGGGGAATAAATTTATACATTAATATGTCCGAAGAAACTATGCAAAAAATTGACCAGCTCGTGTATACGGCGGTGTTTGGTAAGACAGCGGAGCGGGATGCCGCGCGGATCGAAATTTTTAAGGCGGCATACGCAAAGGGGATTAAGTCCGCGTCGATCCATAATCTCTATGCGGCGCGGGGGAAAGGAGTGATTCCGCCGACGTTTACGGTGCCAGCGATCAATATCCGATGCCTCACCTATGATGTGGCGCGCGCGGCGTTTCGTGTGGCAAAGAAACTTGATGCGGGTGCCTTTATTCTTGAAATTGCACGGAGCGAGATGGGTTATACGTTACAGCGGCCGATGGAGTATGCGGCGGTCGTCCTTGCCGCGGCACTGCGAGAAGAGTGGGAGGGACCAGTATTTTTGCAGGGGGATCATTATCAATTCAGCGCGTCAAAATATCCGAAGAATCCTGGAGTAGAAACAAACGCCATTCGTGAACTCATCTCTGAAAGTCTTACTGCGCGTTTTTTGAATATTGATATTGACGCGAGCACGCTTGTTGATATGACGAAGACGACATTGCAAGAGCAGCAAAAATTAAACGCAACGCTCTCGGCAGACATGTGCGCGTTTATCCGGAAGCATCAGCCGAACGGGGTTACCGTGAGCGTCGGCGGTGAAATTGGTGAAGTTGGTACACACGTCACATCGCTTGAGGAATTCACCGCGTATCAGGATTTGTATAGAGAGGAACTCACGAAACTGAATGCGAGTCCCGGCCCGATGAAAATTTCCATTAACACGGGCACGTCGCATGGCGGGAAAGTGGACAGCGCGGGAAAATTGCAGACGATGGCGGTGCGCTTTGATCTTATTGAATCAACCGGTAAAGCGGCGCGCGAGCAGTATGGGATGGCGGGTGTTGTCCAACATGGCGCCTCAACACTTCCGGAAAGCGAGTTCAATAAATTTCCTTCTGCTGGAGCGTGTGAGATTCATCTGGCAACGGGATTCCAGAATCTTGTGCTCGATCACCCCGCGTTTCCAGAGGAATTAACGGAGCGCATTGTCACATATTGTACGAACGAGCTTATGGGTGAGAAGAAAGAAAGCGATACCACGGAACAATTTATTTACAAAACTCGGAAGAAGGCGCTCTGTTCTTTGAAGCGTCCGATGTGGGACATGCCGCAGGCGACGCGGGATACAATTATGCAAGCGGTGGAAGCGAAGCTTGAGTTGTTGTTTACGAAATTGAACGTGACGGGGACGCGCGCGCTTGTGCGAGAGTATGCGATATTGGACACCGTACCGCCGACGGGGAATGAAGCGGGTGCGCCGATTGATTTGGGAAGTGGTATGGCGGCGAATGAAGGGGAGTAAGGAAATAAAAAAGAACCCTTTGACCTCGGTCGAAGGGTTCTTTTATTTATGCGGCGTTTTTCCCGCGTATCTTATCAAGAATTTTTTGAATCATACTTTTTTCGTTGCTCGTGGCATCTTCCGCTGTTTCACGAATCCCGTTCATGAGTGAAGCGGTTTCTTCTTCCCCAAGCGCCGCTCCTTCCATGGATTTTGCAATTTCCGCGTCCGTCTTATTTATTCGAGTCAGTCTTTGCCCAAAGGTTTCATTTTCTGGTATTTGTGTTTGTGGCGTCGGTGATGGTTCTGGAGGCATTTGATCCATATTTTATGATGTTATCATTGAAAAATAGTCGTACCAATCCAACAATAACTTATTATTGAAAGTACCGCAAGTGAGAAGAATGTCGAAACAAGAATCGTGCCGGCGGTGAGTTTTTCACCAATGCGGTATTGGGTGGAGAGAACGAAGGTCGTTACAGCGGTAGATGTACCAGAAACTGCGACGCCGATCGCGAGAAGTACACCGGTTACACCAAGCGCATGGAGAATAAAGAAGCTTCCGACAGTTGGTAAGAGAACTTTTATCGCTGAAAAAATACTTACCCGCTTCCACGGAATGTCATGGAGCTCGATGTCGAAGAGAAATGTTCCGAGACCCAGAAGTGCGGTTGGTCCTGCGCTGTCAGAAAGAATCGCAATGAAGCGCGTGAGGAAGAGTGGGAATGCAGTGATGCCAGCGAATGAGAGGAGGAGTCCGGCGACAACTGCCCAAAGAAATGGGAGCTCAAGAATTTTTTTCATTGCGCTCTCGTCTCCTGCGGGATGACCGAAACGGTTCAAAACGCCGATGCTTGTGAAAATGAATACCGTAAGGAGAAGGACAGAGAGGATTGACGCATACGCCGTTCCTTCGGCGCCGAATGCGTACGTGGCGAACGGGATGCCGAGATACGCGGTGTTGCCGAGTGTTGCGAGCATGGGTGCGGTTGCGCGGAGTTCTTTTGAGCGACGGGTGATGATGCAAAAGAGCCCGACAAGAATGAAGACTGCGACGTGCGCTAGAAGAACCCCGATAAGTAGTTTTACATCTTGGCTGCCAAAGTATTTTCCAATATCAGAGCGCAGGAGACTTTGGAAGATGAGAGCGGGGAGTGCCAAGTAATACGCGTAGTTATTCAAAACTTTCACCGACGATTTTTCCCAAATGCCAACACGCCGTGCAAGCCAGCCGATAAATATTATTCCAAAGATTGGAACTATGGTAGCGAGAAGTGCGGAGATCATTTCGGGAGTGTCTTGATAAAGTCTGCAAGTAACTTCACGCGGTGGATGAGCGGTGGGTGGGTAGAGAAAATCGTAGCGTAGAACACCCAAAAGCCTCGTTCGCGTTCTGCTTGAGCGAGGATTTCTTCATGGTTTACTTGTCGATAGAGTCGTTTCCCTGCGGCGAGTGCCAATAGTCCATGAAGCGCTCCTTCTTTTCGGTAGTATGCACCATAGCGGTCGCACGTTAGTTCACATGCGCGACTGTACGCGGCGCCAAGGTATGGGATGATCCACGCGCCCCAGAGGAGTTTTTGCCAGAGGATATGCCGGCATTTTAGGTGTGCAAGTTCGTGTGCAATAACGAAAGCGAGCGCATCTTTTCCCTCTTCGTACGCGAGTTCAACAACTTCAGAAAAAAGGATGACGAAATCTTTACGCAAGAATCGTGTGGCGAAAGCATTAAGGAATCCGCCGGATTCGAGGATGTAGACTGCAGGGACTTTTTTAAGACCGATCGCTTGCGTCAATTCTTTCGTGAGTGCATCGATCTCGGGGAACTGTTTTTCAGAGACACGAATCGCGTTACTCCGTATTGTGCCGATGAAGAGACCGTGTGCAACGAAACCGATCATGAGAATAATAACCGCGATTGCGATTCCGAAAATCGAGGCGAACATCAGGACGTATGTGACGATACTTACGATGATCGCCAAGACAAAATAAATACGCTCTTTTGGGTGGACAAGATTTGGTTGCTGCGTTGGTAATGGTGTAGACATATATTACAAATGCATTATGACATATTCCCAGCCAGGTTGCCATGCTTTGGGAGTTTTGTGGCGCCAGTCGTCACGGATTGCCTCAACCCACGTTTTGCCGCTCACGATGACTTCGAGTGCGAGTTGCGGAGCTTTATGCGCGACGATGGCGATGTTTTGATTGTTGTATTTTTTCAGTAGTTCTTCACAGAAATTATGCATGCGTTTTTCTACGTTTTTCATACTTTCGCCATTTGGGAATGGTGTATCAATGTGTTTAAGATAGAGCGGTTCGACCGTTGCCTCTCGCGCGCCGTTCAAGTCGCCATAGTTACATTCGCGAAGGCGCTCATCAGTTTGAAAAGTATCGCCAAACATAAAACGAGCGGAATCAACCGCGCGCTTAAGATCAGAAGAAAAAACTACGTCAAATTTTTTTCCGGCAATTAACCTTTTTAATTCTTTTGATTGAGTGATACCAAGCGTTGAAAGCTCCCCCGGATTCCATCCCGTTGAGATACCATTTTCATTATCCGTTGTCGTTCCGTGAACGAAGTAGGTGATGGTGAGCATGTTTTATAATCGTTGCAAGCGCTTTGCCGCTATATTATAGAGCGCATAAAAAATGGAAGTTCCCATATACGCCGTGAGGGTTCCGATCCAAATACCCCATATAGGGAATGTAAATATGACAAGCCATCCGTAGATGATAAATCCAAGTGTACCAGGGAAGAAGAGTGATCGCGCGACAGAAGGAACGATTGTTCTTCCATGAGCAAGGACATAGATAAGGAACGTTGATGTGTATACCGCGGGAAACGCAGAGAACATACCGCCCCAGATATTTCCTATTTTTTTGGAAAGGATAATCACAAGAACAATAATTGATCCCGCAATTAGTGAACGAATAACGATATTTTTTCCATTAATAGGAACAGGAGTGAAGGTAGTGATGTGTGGGAGTTTGCGTATGATCGCGTAGCTTATGATGATGACCGGCAAGCTATATAATATTGATATCGTAAACGTTGTTGGTGGGAAACGAAGGAGCGTATATGCCGCTATTGCCCACACTATAAATGCGCCTATAAAGCTATGTAATAAATCGGATCGTATGACAAGGAGCGTAAAGATGAGTACAAAGAGATATGTTACTCCGATTGCCGCTGGAAAAATACGTACCGCATCAGCCGCATCTACTGCGGTTTTAGTAAGTCCAATAAAAAAGAATCCCAATGCTGACGTCGATGGGATGCTTAATATGATTCCGCGCCAGCGAAGTGGCACGTGTTCGGCAATGAGTGTCTGAAGAGCAATAAAGAGTCCGCCGATGAAGAAAGAGATAATGAGTTGGATTGTAAGTATGTTCATGCGCGAGCGGGCTGTTAATGAAAAGTATATACCTTTCTTTTTATCTTTGTGATTGCGGCGAGTGCTTGTTCTGCCATTTTACGTTTACGGGAGAGTGCGGGAATATCTTTTTTGTAATAAAGCCAATGGAGGAGCTTGATTGATTCTTTTTTCATGAATTTCAATTGCCAGATACTTACATAGCCTTTTCTTGCTGGCCGTCTTTCGAAGAAGTCGCCATCTATGTCAAGAAATTTTTTGACGTTTTTTCTAATCCACTCCATGTGATTTCGACTGGCTGAAATGAAACGAACAAAAAGACGCGTATAGATATATGAAGGATGTTTTGAGGTATTGTAGTGATCTTGATATGTCGTAATGCTTCCATCACCATCAAGATGTCCGCGAAGAAAATCGCGAAAGAATTTATCAGGAATCTTTAATGGCCCCACTGTATAACTTTTTGCAGGGAACAATCCGATTTTTAATAACCATCGGTAGAACTGTACGTCTCCAAATTGTAAATGGTAACATATTCTTCCGCCGTTTTGTTTTGCGGGCTTCGGAGCTCCAATCTTATTGGAGAGGTTAAGACATTTTTTGAAAGTTTTGATTTGATCAATGTCGCAGGATCGTAACGAAATATGCCTTCCATCTCCCGAAAGATTGCCGTCAGTCGTAAGAAGTCCTATCGCATACGCGAGTTTTGGTGACCATTTGAAATTTTTATCGGGAAGTTTTTGTTTTGGCATTTTCGATATGCCGAAGGAGGGACTCGAACCCTCACGGGCTTGCGCCCATAGCATTTTGAGTGCTACGTGGATACCAATTTCACCACTTCGGCTCACTATCTCTTTTATCCTACGATTTTTCGCTCGAAATGTCAAAAGGTGATATAATAACAGACTAGTAAAAAACTGATGAGATGCGAGGGACTGGACAGAGTATTCGAGCGAGGCGTACCAGAGGTACGGTGAGCGAGGAGCGGAAGGAAGACCGAGCCCGAAGGGTCACGACGCCAATAGTCTGGCTTTGCCGGATAGTGGCGTCAGTGACAGATCGCAGTTTTATACGGTCTGAAATTATGGCAAGAGTAATCGCAGTCGTCAATCAAAAAGGTGGGGTCGGGAAGACGACAACCGCCGTGCATTTGGGTTGGGCGCTCGCGCACATGGGGAAATACGTGCTTCTCGTTGATATTGACCCACAGGCGAATGCAACGACGTACTTGGGGCACAATCATCGGACGATTGCCGGGGGAGTCTACGAAAGTTTATTTGAGCCGACGCGTGTGAAAGAGTTTGTACTTCCGACAAAAAAAGAGATGTATCGTTTACTTCCCGCGCACCTTGGGCTTGCCGGCGCATCCGTGGAGCTTGTGCCGTTAGAGCGACGGGAATATCGTCTGCAGGACGCGCTACTCCATATCCGCAACGATTACGATTTTATTCTGATTGACGCCCCACCAACGCTTGGTATTCTTACATTGAATGGTCTTGTCGGTGCCGACGAAGTGTTGATTCCCGTACAGGCTGAACACTTTGCACTTGAAGGATTAGGGCAACTTATGGAGACGATTGCGCTCGTGCGCGAGAATGTAAAGCCGGATCTTGCGGTACTCGGCGCCGTGCTTACGATGCACGATGATCGGTATAAGTTGTCGCAAGATATTTTTGAAGACTTGTACCGGTATTTTCCCGAGAAGATTTTTCGTTCTGTGATTCCGCGGTCAGTAAAAGTTGCTGAGTCGCCGAGAGTCGCGCAAACCGTTTTTGAGTATGATCCGGGATCAAAAGCCGCGAAGGCGTATGAAAGACTAGCAAAAGAAGTTATTTCAATATAATACTATGCCCAAAGGTCTCTCAGCACTCATTCCATCGAATCGCCCCTCGACAAGCTCGGGGGATAATAGAGGGAAAGCACAATCCATGTCTGCCGCGATGGATATGAACACCCCTGAATCGCGTGACAAGATTTGGCAGATTCCCGTGGCGAAGATTATACCGAATGCGCAACAGCCGCGCGTATTTTTTGATCCGCAAAAACTGCAAGGAATGGTCGCGTCCATTCGCACGTACGGTATTCTTCAGCCGCTTGTGGTGACGCCCCGAGAAGGCGGCGCATATGAAATTGTTG
Organism: bacterium; assembly: GCA_030648795.1. GTDB lineage: Bacteria > Patescibacteriota > Patescibacteriia > JACQSD01 > JACQSD01 > JAUSHC01. The sequence goes on from JAUSHC010000054.1 coordinate 11,529, forward strand.
CGGGGGAGCGTCGTTTTCGTGCGGCGCGTGAGCTCGGACTTAAAACCGTTCCGGCGATTATCCGAGAGGCGAAGGAGTTGGAAAAATTGGAACTTGCACTCATCGAAAATATTCAACGCGAGGATCT
>JAUSHC010000062.1 GCA_030648795.1 bacterium
TGGGTCTGCTAGCGCGGATCTGGCTTATCATCCAACATCATTATACCATGCGTACTATTCCTTTCACAGGACTTTAAGAAAGTCATCAGTAGTTATGCCTGCTTGTTTCAAAATTCCAAAAAGAAGTCCGCGCTTGCAATCGCGTGGATGTACGGGAATTGACGCCATGCGTTTCGTTATCTGATGGCGCATAATGACGTGACTGCCTGTCTGACGCCGTACAACAAATCCGAGCCGTTCAAGAGCTCGGACGAATTCAGTGGGCTTCAATTGAGGAATGCGAGAATACACAAAAAGAAACTATGCGTGAAGTGGCATCGGCACGGTTACTGTTGCCGCAATATGTTCTTCCTGTTCAACGGGAATCTCATCACCATCTTCTTGCAGTACGGAAAGATATCCAGAAATAGCATCCTTTATCTTCTCTTTTGCCTCTTCAAACGTCTCTCCCTGCGTCATACATCCCGGCAACAAAGGAACGGAGGCGATATACCCACCCTCTGTCGCTCGCTCGAATAATACTGTGTAACTGGCAATTTTTTTCGTGTCCATATATTAATACTGTAGCAATAAAAATCGCGTGCGTCAACTTCCACTTTTTGCTTTTAACAAGAGTCGGATCTGTTGCCTTCACTTCTGTGCACGATAGCGGACGCGTCGATGGAAAAGTCGCCAAGCACAGGCGAAGGGGTATCCGAGACCCCGTAGGTCATCGGAGGAGCCCCCACGCCGAGCACGGCGATTTTCCCCGACGCGGAAGCGTATGTACAGCAAGAGAAGCAACAGAGCCGGCTCAAACCTCCACTTCCCACCGCCCATTCTTCTCACTTAACTTACCATTCATGCTAAACCCCGCCGCCTTCTTGTGCCCACCGCCACCAAACAAAAGCGCCAGTCGCGCCACATCAACGCCGGGATGCGTCGTCCGTAAACTCGCTTTCAATTTTCCTGGCGTTTCCTCACGCAACACGCACACTGCACGCACGCCCGATAAAATATTCAAAAAATTCGCAATACCTTCTGCGGACTCACTCGTGAGCCCCGCATCGGTCAACTCATGATTAAAAAGTACCGTCACGACCAACCCCCATTTCTCGCAAAATCGCATACGCTCAAACGTCTTCCCCCACACTTTAAGCGTCTTCATGTCTTTGTTTACGACAAGCGCCTTAAAAAGTGGTCGCACATCCGCGCCATGTTCCAAAAGAAACGCTCCCGTTGCCAATGCCTGTTCATCAGTCGCGGGGTTTGAAAAAAATCCGGTGTCCGTCAAAAGCCCCGTCAAAAGACAAATGGCAATGTCGGGAGTTACAAAAACATTCATCGCACGAAAAAGATTTGCCACAACCACTGTTGCAGAAGCCGCGCGCGATTCGACCAAATTGACATCACCAAAATTCGTATTCGTCGCGTGATGATCAATTTGCACGAGCAGCGGTCGTGGTATGCACGCATCACGTAGCGGACCTATCCCTGCATACAACGGGTCACTCACATCCGTCACGACCATCACGTCCCACGGACGAGCGGTCACCGTATGCACATCATACACAACATCCGCGATACCGGGAAAAAAACGAAAATAGTCGGGAATCTCTCCAAGTGCTACAACAACAACCGTTTTCCCCTGCGCCTTAAGCGCCGCAAAAAGCGCAAGCGCGGATCCTATGTTGTCGCCATCGGGCTTTACCGGAATAACAACACAAATACGCGCTGCACGATTGAGCGCGTCCCATGTCTTCTGATAATGAAATGAAGATACCGTCATAGAGCTGACGGATTACCTTATTCTTTCTTCTGCAAACTGTCAAGGAGCTTCTCCACTTCTTGCGCTTTCTGTTCGGTTACATCAATCCTCCACAGAAGCGAAGGAATGTGATGTACCGGTATGTGCTCCTGCAGCAACATCTCGATATGTCGTGACTTTTTTCGTACAATGCGGAGAACGTCACCACGTTTATTGTCAGGAAAAATGCTTACGGTAATACTGGCGTTTTTCAAATCTCCCGCGGTACGGACAGAAAGAATCGTGACCATCGTTCCTTTTGGAAATTCAACATCACGCGCGATGATTGCGCCAATTTCTCTCTGTAGAAGTTCATTCAGTTGTTCAATGCGGCGCGGCATAACGAGGCTTATGTTAGCGTTCTCGCGTGCTGTTCCTCTCTATATATTTCAAGAACATCATTCTGCTGAAGAACAATCGTGCTCATAAGTTTGAGTCCGCACTCTTGCCCTTTGGTAACACTCGCGACAATTTCTTTCCCTGCGCGCACCTCTTTTACGATCGTCTCCCCAAGCAATTCTCCTTTACGAAACATACGAACCTTCGCGTCAGGTGCAATATCTCCTTCGAGTACTTTTCCACCAACAATACTCCATGCGGTCTCCTGCCGAAAAACAGCAAGCACCTGCAACTTCCCCATTTCGATGCGCACTGTTTCCGATGGCAAGCGTTTTTGCAATTCTGCTTTCACGAAGTCAAGAAGATCGTAAATAATTGTATACAATTTTACGATGACTCCTTTATCACGTGCAAGCTGCTGTGCTGTCTTTGTCGGCAACGTATGAAAACCAACAATAATGGCGCCTGTTCCTTCCGCGTGTAAAACATCTGCCTCTGAAATTGCACCAAGCCCTTTACTTAAAATAGTTACTGCAACTTCAGGATGTGAAAGTTTTTCGAGTGAAAGCATGATCGTTTCAAGTGACCCCAAAACATCCGCACGTACAATAAGTGGTACATTGTTCGCTTTTATCTTTCGCTTTGTCGAGCGCTCGATCGTTGCGGCGGTTGCTTGTCCTTGGAACAAGTCACGCCCTGTTAATTTTTCAAGTTCTCCCACATCCTTTGGTACAACAACAATATCACCAACTTCAGGAGCCGCTTTAAGGCCAAGAACAACCACCGGCATCCCCGGAAGCGCTTCGGGAACGGTATGCCCAAACCAATCTTTCAACGCCCGTACCTTGCCATAGACCATGCCGCGGATACCAAGCACATCGCCAGATCGAAGTGTTCCCAATTGCACGAGAATGGTCGCCAAGGGCCCTGCGCCCGGGTCAACGTGCGCCTCAATAACTGTCCCAACCGCCAGGCGCTTCGCGTCAGTTCTACGCTTTTCTTTGTCGAGGTCCGCAACAAGAAGAATCATTTCAAGGAGTTGATCGATCCCCGTTCCTGCTTTTGCGGACACCGGAACGAATGGAGTTTTTCCGCCCCACTCTTCAGGAATCACCTCAAGTTCTGAAAGTTCTTTTTTTACTTTTTCAGGATTTGCTTCGGGCTTATCAATCTTGTTCAACGCAACAACAAACGGCAAATTCGATCCACGAATTATTTTAATTGCTTCTTTAGTTTGTGGTTGCACGCCATCATCCGCGGCGACCACAAGAACGGCAACATCGGCAATGCGCGCACCACGAGAACGCATTGTCGTAAATGCCTCATGCCCCGGCGTGTCAATGAATGTGACTATTCGCCCTGTCGAATGGTCATCCTGAGTTTGCCGAAGGATCTCACGACGTTTCGATGGGATCCCTCGACTCTCTTCGTTCGCTCGGGATGACGGTTCGCCTTTCGGCTTCACCGTCACTTGATACGCACCAATATGCTGGGTGATGCCCCCCGCCTCTCCTTCCATCACGTGTGTTTTTCGGATTGCATCCAAAAGCCGTGTCTTCCCATGATCAACATGCCCCATAATAACGACAACGGGCGGACGGGTCTCTGTTAATTGTGACTGTTCAATTTCTTTAGTCAGCTGCGACACGGTGTGTGTAACGTTTTCTTCCTGCAGCTCCTTTTGCACGATCACTTTTCTTCCCAAGTCTTCCGCGACGATTGATGCGGTCTCCGCGTCAATACGCTCATTCAATGAAACGATCACTCCACTCTTCATGAGCTCCGTAAGAAGTTTTGTAACAGGGATTCCGAGCTTCAACGCGAAATCGCGCACGGTCACCGATGGAGGAATGATGATCGGCACTGCGGCAAGCGCGGCAACCGCTTCCGTCGGTACGGCCGTCGCCCGCGCCGCATCCTGCTTTGTGCGCCATGCTTGCTTCAACACATACCCCGCCTTCATAATGCGTCCGGCAATCACATCGTCCACTTTAATCGCGCGCGCGCCAACGCCAAATCCGAACTGCGGTAACAGTTCCTTTAAGTCTTTCGGCGGAATGTCGAGTCGACGCGCAATCTCATTGATATTCATAATGTAATGATTCTACCCTCTTTACATGTTTTCGTCAACGTGATACACTCATTCCACGTTTAGAAATTAGAAATTAAAAGTTGCCACCGCCTCTGGCGGGGTCCCGCCAACGGCGGGAAAAATCTCAACACTATGCCTATCAAAGAATCAGCTGTTAAAGAACTTCGAAAAAGCAAAAAACGCGCTTCAATCAACGCGCGTGTACTCGTAACAATAGACCGCCTTGGACGTCAAGCGCGTAAAGCGATCGCGGCGAAAACTCCTGATGCAGCGACACTTTTAAAAACCATACAAAAAACGCTCGACAAAGCAGTGAAGCGCGGTATCATCAAGAAGAATACTGCTTCTCGCCTAAAATCCCGCCTGGCGAAGCGACTTCATATACAAAAAGCGTAAGCAAGGCATCCGGATCCACGCTACTTGTTTTTAAGGCAACATCTATCTCCAAAAGTCGGCGATAGATGTTTTTTAATTCATCAAAAGAAAAATTGCGTACTTGCGATTGCGTTTTGCCAACGACATAGGGATTCATCCCTTCCGTGTCGTTTTGGGAGAGACGAATAAGTATTCGAAATTGCCGAATCATCATTGAGAGAAGGCGGAGTGGCTCCATGCCTGCTGCACGTTCGTTGATGAGAAGTCGCAGTGCCGCATCACGTCGCCTGGCGCCAAGTGCGTCTGTGAAAGCGAAAATAGCACTCTCGGTTTTTCCAACAACGTTCTCTCGCACGATCTCCTCCGTGACAAGTGCATTTCCGGCAACGAGCTTCCCGATTTCATTCGCCATACGCCAAAAATCATTACCAACAGCAGAAGCGAGAAGTCTCGCCGCTCCCGCATCAATGCTTCCATCGCGTTTTTTCACCTCTTCCGCGATCCACCGTTCAACCTCTGCAAACGCCAAAGGCGAAAACTCCTGCGCATACTTTTGCTTCTTCAAAACATCCAGTAACGGTATTCGCGTAGCATCCGCCGTAGCCTTGGCGGAGGAGGACTTCTTCGTCGGTTTCTTGACTTTATGGACTTTCGACTTTATGGACTTTTGACTTTTCGTTTCTCCTTCCCAAAACACCACAATATGATCTTGGGGAAAATTATCGCTCTCGATATATTCCGCGACCGCTTCTTGCACCGGCTTCTTACCGCCTTCCAATAACCGCTCGACAACGACCATTCGCTTCTCGGCAAACATAGACATCACGGATACCGCATTACGAAAGTCCTCGGGCTTCATTGTCGCGCCATCAAGTACGACAAGATTCATACCGGAAGGATCCCGCTCCCGCACAAACTTCTCCTTAAGCTCTTGCAGTTTCTGTCGCGATCGATAGGTATCTTGTCCGTAGAGAAAGAAAATCATACCCAGTAACAATAACATCACCCCGTGAGACTATTCTCCACTAACGTAAGAATAGTGTGTTCACTATGTGTGGTAATTAAGTAAAAAGAATAATGCTTTTTGCATGCGGAATAGTCTCACGAGATTGACCCCGCATTGCGGGGGGTCAGTGATGTTTTGTTACTGGGCATAGTACCATCAGCATAGCACAAACAAGAAACCCGCCAAGTGGTGGCGGGTCTCTTTTTCTGTTCTTTCTATAATAAACTTACTTTTTTTCTTTTTCTTGATCCTCTGGGCCGTATTGAAGTCGTTCAACGAGATCTTGCCCTCGTGTAATGAAGAAAAGACGCGCCGCCTCACGAACCCAGTTTGGAAATCCGCGCATACTCAATACCGATCGATCCGTCACTTTGAGTGTTCCCGTTTCCCCATATACTTCAGCGACTTCCCAAAGGTCAGTTCCTTTTTTATCGCCTTTCACTCTCTCAAGACGAACAACACCTCGCTGTCCTTTAACCGGAAACCCACCACGCGCCACTATTTCCACCATATTTTTATCGAATTCAGCTTTCCCTTTTGCTAGCGCCTCTCGTTCTGCTTTACGTGCGTCAGTTACGCCAGCAGTATCATTTTCCTTTCGCTTTTCAAATGCCTGATAAAAATCTGTCAGTTTATCAGTTCTCTTCCCCGTTTTCTTATCCTTCACAAATTTTCCTCCAAAAAGCCACTTCAGCGATTCATTTTCACTGCGAACATGAACATACAGTTCGATCCACGGTACCGGCTTTCCTTCATTCAAGAGACCATCCATGCGCTCTCTCACTTCTTTTGATTGCAAAAATGTTATCGCCGGATAATACGCATTCGACGATCGTACTTCCCATGGCACAACTTCAGAGGGTTGCTTCAACTGTGCAGCGCCCTCGCCTTCAAGAACGGCTTCAATAAGACGTTTTCGAGTTTCATTGATGAGGTTATAAATCACCCGGTCCGCTTTTCTTAATTCTTCGGCAACTTTCCTCTTGTCTTCAGGACTTGTGGCTGCTTTTTCTGTATCTTTTACTTCTTGCAGTTTCTCCATGGCAACACGCAATTGTTCCCCAATATCGGGATTTCCAATCAATTCCCCTATGCGATGAAAGGCGTTTTTATGCTTATCACCGATGGACTGCAGAGTGCGCGGGACTTCTTTATCAATTTTATCTTGCACTTCCCTCCTCGCTCTTTCTTCTTTTTCTTTTGTTGCGCTCCGTGTTTTGTCTTCGGCAAGCGCTTGTGTGTGCAATCGATCGCGCACAAGAGGATTATGTTCAATTTCCGCGATAGTGCCTTCGAGACGCGTAATGCGATCCCCATAATGTCCAATCACGCTTTGTCGCGCTACTTCTCTCCGCGCATCGATCTCTTTTTGCTTTTCCTCAATAAAATGTTCCAACTGTTTCTGCATCCCGTGTCGTTTTACTCTCAACTTTTCTAATTGAGAAAGAATGTCGGGTGTTGGATCCTCATTCGCCTCACTTTTTTCTATTGCTGCGTCCAACTTTTTCAGATACTCTCCCGATGCCGCATCAATAAGCTGCTCCTTCACAAATCGGTCATAATCCGACGGCTTTAAACCAGCAAGCGGATTAAAAAACTCTGCCCTCTTCAAACGTTCATCGCGCCCTTCATAGTTTTCTCGAAGTGCACCGATTGATTTAAGGCGCTCCCTCAACATGCTATCAACTTCTTCACCGGAAAGCGTCGCTGCTTTTAATACTTGATCCGTATCCGTAAAAAGACTATTATCAATTCCCTCAAGAGAAAAACTCGGCCTCCCTCCTTTTTCTGCTAATCCTCCTCCTTCTTGTTCTCCAAATGATGCCGCGCCACGTTCGCTCATAGATGTAAAAATTATTGATTATAAAAGCATCATATCACACTTTCCATTATTTTTCAAGAGGGATTTTTTTCGCCTCCAATCATAAATTTCTCCGCAAAATAAAAAGGGAGACAACACGCAAAGTACATGCGTGTCGCCTCCCGAACCTATACGATCTTTTTAACGCGGGGATGCATCCGCGGGAAGGAGGCGAGCCTCCCACCGTGCCTTCAACGCCTCCTTCAAGGCATTGAAGGTTTCTTCCTCAACCATACGACCAAAACCGTCGTAGGAGAGGAACGCTGCGATGTAGAATCCTACGGCCGGACTGCTCCAGCCGCAGCCGTAGCAACTCCCCTCAAAGGAGTTGTACCCCGCTCCGTTGCAATCGGAGCAGGTTTCTTCGAAAATCGCCTCGAGCCACACGACTCGAAGTCATGAGGGACGAGGGACGCTCGCATCCTTCAAAGCGTCCTGGAGAAACACCAAAGCCGCGTTGGCCTTGTCTTTCTCATTCTCACCAAATTCACTAAACGGACCCCAATGAATCATGGGATCTTCCTTTCTCCCGCTATTGCGGGATTTACCACCGCGCTCCAAACTCCAAACTTATCGGAGGTAGAACACGGTAGTATAATTTTCTTTTTTCCCCAACAAAGAAAAGCTTCCGTTGGAGTAATCATGAACCGAATCCCTCTCCGGGATCGGCTCGTTATCTCTCTCATCACCCTCGAAAAAAGAGAGGAGTCAGAGAGTACTCCTGACGCCAGAACACGCTGCTCGTGGCAGGAATCGTAATCATAGTTCGACGCGATGAAGAATCGCGTCGAGCTCTTTGCCCCCATGTATGGGACACAGGGGAGCAACTCCGGAGCCGACAGCTCCGGAACGAGTAGAATATCAAGGGATCGCGTGCTGTATTGCTCCCATTGAGATTCTTCTTCCCGAAGGGCAACCCCTTCGAACAAAACTGCTGGAATCCAAATATGATACATGTCATCCTCCTTTCGAGAGGTTTCAGCCGACATGAGCCGTCCCATTGAAGGGAAAATTTTTCGAGTAAGCATTATTACTTACTCTTCTTGATATTCGATCACCCAATCAAATCCCAAGAAGAGCGGAAGAGGCGACGATATGCGATCGTTGCCTCCTCCAAAAATATACGAAGTCCTAGGGTTAGTTCCCTCTGTGTTTCCCGACTACCCCATAAGTCGGAGAGAGGGTGGCGCAAACTAGCTGCGCAGGGCCTTTCGAATCGCGTCGATCGCGACCTGCTCGTGCTCCGGGTCGACGTTCACCTTCTGGGCGAATCCCGACGCCGTGGGCACGACGACCTTTACAACCGCGAGGAGGTCGAGTCCTTTGTCGTTGGTTCCGAAGGCGATCTGAATCGTCTTCTTCCCCAGCGACTTGTTGAAGGCCTCACCCTCAAGCGCAACCACCGTGGCGCCGTCCTTGTACAAGCGACCCATGAGGGTCGTCATGTCCACGGCGAATCCAGTGGCTATCACGCGGATAATGCCATCACCGAGATCAATCTTGCTCGCCACGACCTTGTCGTGATTTGCCATGATGACCTCATACTCGGCGATCCACTGCCGGATTTGCTCGTCCGGTTCGTAGTTCGTCGCAAAGTGCTTTGCCAGGTACACCCTTCTGGTGTCATCCTGGATCTTGGACTTTATCGCCTGGTTCACCAACCCACCAAAGTGAGTAGTGAAATCCATGCGATCGCCTGCGTCTGCCGCTTGCAGAAGCTCGACGCTGTGATGGTCGAGTCCAGCGCCTCCTGCCATCAAAACTCTCCGCAACACCTCGCCCGATGACTTGGGCGCGTTGTCTCCGACCATCTGGCTCTGGGGCTCAATCGTCAGCCCTTCGAAAGAACCAAGAACCTTCTCCCAGTCCTCTCTCGAGTGCTCGTCGATGATCGCGACGAGTGTGTGCCCCGCTTCTTTGAGGCGCGCAATGAATCCAGCAGTCATCTGCGGGTCGCGATTGTTCACCGCGAGGTCCACGAATATAACCTGACAGCCGCTCTTCCATGCCGCAGGATTGACGCGATCCACCGTGAAGGCTTGGCAAAACTCCAGCCCCACGTCGTCGCGCCCAATGGTACGCAACACCGCTGCCGTTGTACAAACTCCGTCAACACTACCGACGGAGACGATGTGTACAGACTTGTTGCCTAGGATCTCAAACATTTGAGACCTCCGAAAAATTGAGAAGCACTATTGCCCCTCACCTAAATCCTCGAACATATACTCAAGGGCTTTGGTGAAGAGAAATACGAATGGTTACGTAAATAACTAAAACGACTCTCGTCCATTTTCGGAGAGAGTCGATTCATATACAAATAACCCTTTGGTCGTGGAAGCTGTTTTCCGTGGGCTTCCGCCACGTCTCTCTCCTTATTTACTATTGCAATGTTCTCTCGTACTTCTGGTACTACTTTTCTAGCGTAACTGGCGAGTATAGCAGATATACACGCTCTGTCAATCCCCGTACATGCGACAAGCTTGTTCGACGCATTTTGTGGAACACCTATTTTTTACACTTATCCCAGAGTCCGCGTTTGGCTTCACGTGCTTGCGTTTGTGCGACACGAAAACGATCAGCATACTTCACATTCGGCGGAATGGTCATGACTTGTGCGTAACCATCCTGCATCAGTTGTTCATTCACCATCGTATCGCCAAGCCACACATAGCGCAAAAGACGATGGTACTTATCACGATCTTCAACATCCGGTTCCAAACGCACGTGCTTTCCAAGAATAAGTTTCTTATTATACGCCGATGCTTCTTTCCCAAAACATTGAACAGCTCTACGCGGATCCACCGACTCCGGCGTATTCACACCGATGTAGCGCACCTTCTCGCCGCCTTCAATTTCAATCGTATCGCCATCAACCACCCGTGTCACAAGCACCATTCCATCTTCCTGTACGGATTTTGTAACGATCGTTACATTTTCCGTACGAAGATTCTCCGCAATCGATTGTGTGCCGATCGATACATTTTCGGTTTCTTCTTCGCCAGCTGACGGACTCATCGACGTCGCAGTACTATCCCGCACTTGCTGCACAACAGCGCGCGAAGCATAAATATCAGGAGCTTCTCCTCTCAATAAAAACAAAAAGGACCCTGCGGTCCCCAATGCAACTATTCCTATAATAAAATATCTCTGCACAAGTTTATAGCCACAATCTGCCGCAATTCCTCCAAGCGGCGTTGACGACCCGAGCGGGCATGGTTCTGCCGATGAGGCGGAGAGCGAGGGAGGAAAGCAGTGAAGCCGACGGCTGGGTCGGCTGAACGAAGCGAGGAGGGATGCGGCGGAGTGTGGCGCCCTTCATTTCCCAATAAACCCCTCACTCTTCCGCATTGCATCGTAATATTCGATCGCCGCCTCCACTTCCGTGCGTGTCGTCTCGCGCTCCACCCCGCTCCATCCCGATTCAAATACATGCGAACGATTCAAAATTTCATCACGGTATTTCTTTGTCTTTTCCGCAAGCGTACGAAATACGGCAATCAACTGATCAAGTTCTGCTTGCTCATGTTTGTATCGCGCGAAATAAATAGTACATTCATTCATCCGATCACCACCGCACAAGTCATGAATTTCTCCCACCAATCGTGTGTGCGCTTGCAGACGTGCGCGGATGAGCGCTCCTTTCTCTTCAGGTGAAAAAAATGATTCAAATTGCTGACTGCCATTTTTCAAGTCTTCGTGTTTTCCACCCTTCTGCAAAAATTCTTCGTACTTTTTCATGATTCCTTCTTTCTTGGCTTCCTCACGAAGATACTGCTCCTCTTTTGGCTTCCCGTCCGTATCATGAATAGACCAAAAAGATTTTCGATATGGCCAAATCTCGCGACCAAAATCAACGATTGCTTTTTCGATATCCGCAAGAGACGATCCTTTGTCATCCTTGAATTTTTCGCACAAATCTTCCATTTCTTTCTTCCGATGTGCAGGAAAAAATACCGGCGCTTTTCCGATGACTTGCTTCAGTAAATCGACGGTAAAGGGATAGGGATGTTCCATATATGATCAGTATAGCATCTTCTGAAACTCTTTCCATGGCAACGTATTGATGACGTTTTTCTTCTCGATCCAGGCACGGCGAGCGGTCACAATGCCATAACGCATCATAGAAGACTCGACGACCGTATGCGCATCGGTTGAGATGGAAAGAGTGACTCCATATTCTTTTGCGAGGCGAGCATGGATGTCATTCAAATCAAGCCGCACCCAATGTGCATTCAGTTCCATAATCGTCCCCGTGCGTTTTGCCGCTTTCATAACGGCTTCCATATCAAGATCCATAGGTTCACGTTTTCCAAGACTTCGACTTGTACAGTGACCGATACAATCAACGTATGGGTTTTCCATGGCACGAATAAGGCGCTTCGTCGCAGTCGCACGATCTTGTTTCAAATACAAATGCATCGACGCAACGACAAAATCCAATTTCGCGAGACTCTTGTCGGAAAGATACAGCGACCCATCTTTTTCAATATCAACCTCCGCTCCTGCAAGGACGTGGATGCCGCCGACTTTTTTCTCCACTGCACGCACCATGCGGATATATCGATCAACCGTATGCTCTTTCGTTCCCTTTACCATCCCCATAGATGACGCGTGATCCGTAAGAGCAACGTACTCGTACCCCTTACGCTTTGACGCGCGCACCATTGCTTCCATCGTCTCTTCTCCATCGCTCCAATTAGAGTGCATATGAAGATTGCCACGAATATATTTTTCTTCGATAAGCTTCGGAAGTTTTCCGACAAGGGCCGCTTCAATTTCACCACGATCCTCGCGCAGTTCCGGCGGAATCCATGGCAATCCAATCGCACGCATCACTTCTTCTTCAGTTTTCCCCGCAACCCTCTCCACATTTTTGACTTTCGACTTTATGGACTTTCGACTTTGAACTTTGAATACTCCATACTCATTCACCGTAAGTCCATTCTTCACCGCCATCGTCCGCGCTTGCACATTATGCTCTTTCGAACCGGTAAAATAATAGAGTGCCGCACCGAACGCTTCAGGTGCTACGACACGAAAATCGCATGCAATACCGCTTGTTAAAATGACACGCGCTTTTGTCTCACCCTTCTGTTCAATCATCTTTATCTGCGGCAACACAACAAAAAAATCCATCGCTTTTTGAGGCTCACGCGATGTGACAAGAATATCAATATCACCGACTGTTTCTTTCCCTCGCCGCAAACTTCCCGCGATTTCTACTTCTTCGCAGAGCTTCGAGGTACGCAACGCCTGAATAATTTTTTCTGCGAGCGGCAAAACATACCCCAATGGCTGACGACCGCGAAAGCGCTCATGAATTTCAAGCCCACGCTTGAAGTTCGCAACTTTCTTTACACCAAAGCCACGCGCACCCTCCAACTTGCCTGTCGAGAGAAGTCGCTCCAAACCCATCATACTTACCACACGAAACTTCTTCCAAAGAAGCCGCGCAGTTTTTGGACCGATACTTTCGACCCGCAACACTTCGAGCAACCCCTCCGGCACTTTCTTCTTCAGCTGCTCACATTCTTTGCACACACCCGTCTTGCTCATCTCAATAATTTTATCAGAAAGGTCTTCGCCAATTCCCGGTATCTCCATTAATTGTTTCTTCGAACGTGTACATACGTCATGCGTCGACGCCTCTACCGTCTCCGCCGCGCGCCGATACGCGTTCACACGAAATCGATTCTCACCCACAATCTCAAGCATGTCTGCCATTGCGCTAAACGTTTTTGCAATAGTGATGTTATCCATAGGTCCTAAGATCCCCCCAACTCTGACCAGTTTCAAGAGAAACGTTTAACGGTACAGCGAGCTTCACGATGTTCTCCATGGTATCGCGGATCATGCGGCTCGCTTCAGCAACAACGTCCTTTGACACTTCAAAAACCAATTCATCATGCACCTGTAGAAGCATTCGTATGTTTTGATGTTTTAATGCTTTGATGTTTTCATGAATCCGTATCATCGCCATCTTTATAATGTCCGCAGCAGTGCCTTGTACGGGGTGGTTCACCGCCATGCGTTCGGCTGCTGCGCGTACCTGCGGCATGCCGGATTTGATTTCAGGAAGATACCGCCGACGACCAAAAAGCGTTTCCACGTATCCCATGGATCTCGCTAATGCTTTTGTTTGCTCCACAAATTCCGCAAGATTTTTATAGACAACAAAATACTTCTCAATGAATGCCCGTGCTTCGTCGCGCGAAAGTTTTGTTGCGGCAGCCAAGCTCGTTGATCCCATGCCATACAAAATACCAAAATTGATTGCTTTCGCCGCGTAGCGCATCTCTTTCGTCACTGCATCGAATGGGACGCCATTCATCTCGGCAGCAGTACGCTTATGAAAATCTTCACCCGCCCGAAACGATTCAATCATCTTCTGATCATTTGCAAGGTGCGCTGCAATCCGAAGTTCAATCTGGGAATAATCAACAGCAAGAATCACATTCCCTTTCTCCGCGATAAATGCCTTCCGAATTTCATTACCAAGCTCGGTGCGCACGGGAATGTTTTGCAAATTCGGATCAGAGCTTGAGAGTCGCCCTGTTGCAGCCACCGTCTGATTAAAACTCGTATGTAGCCGACCATCATTCGGGTTCACCAATGCCGGCAATGCTTCTAAATACGTCGATTGTAATTTCGCAAGCTCGCGATACTCAATAATCGGCTCTATGATCGGATGCGCGCCCTTCATTTTTTCCAGTTCATCTGCTGCGGTCGAGACGCCCGTTTTTGTTTTACCGATTCCTTTCGTCGAAATCTGCAATTTTTCAAAAAGAATTTCTTTCAACTGAAGGGGAGAATTAATATTAAAATCACTCCCCGCAAGTGTATGAATTGTCTCAGCGAGCGCATCAAGGCGTTTCCCTACCTTTTTTGAAAGTATTGTTAAAAGCTCTGTATCAATTTTTACTCCTACCGTCTCCATCGCAATGAGTACGGGAAGAAGCGGCATCTCTATCTCTTCAAAAAGCTTTCGCACAGTTACCCAACGTTCGTCTTTCGCAAATTTTTCATACAACCGCCATGTATAATCCGCGTCGGCGCACGCATAGGGAACAATCTTTTCTAAAGACACTTTGTCCATTGTGATTTGCTTTTTTCCAACGCCAATGAGATCTTTGATCGGCGTCATGCGAAACCCAAATTCTTCGAATGCAAGCTTATCAAGACCATGCTGGCGGCTTCCGGGATTTAAAAGATACGAAGCGATCATCGTATCGAACGCAAGTCCTTGCACAGTAATACCAGCGGTCACACATACCTCGATATCAAATTTTGCGTTGTGGCAAACTTTCTTTATGTTCACATCTTCGAGAATCCTTTTTAGTTTGTCATCCCGAGCGAAACCGAGGGATCTCATACTCGTAGCCAGGGGATCTTTCGACTCTCCGCCAGCTGGCGGATCGCTCAAGATGACATCGGTGGGGATGTAGTACGCTTCTCCTTGCTTCCACGAAAAACTCATACCAACAAGTTTCGCGCGTAACGGATCCACATTATCCGTTTCCGTATCGAATGCAAAAATCTTCTGCTTACTAAGTTTTTGCAAAAACTCTTCAAATTTTTTCTCAGTATCAATGCAATAATAGTCAGACTTTGCCACCGCATCGTGCGGGGTCCCGCCAACGACGGTGGAACTTTCAAAGAGTACGTCTTGCACACCGTTCTTCGGCAATCGTGAAAGTAATGATCGAAATCCCAGTTCCTGAAAAAACGAAACAACCTTCGGTTCATCAATCCCTTGTCTGCGACATGCATCGAGATCAAAATCAAGCGGAACGTCGGTGACAATGGTAACAAGCTTTTTTGAAAGCGCCGCTTCATCTTTTTGCGCGCGCAACTTTGTCCGCACCCCTTCTTTTATTTTTTCGCTTGCAATATTTTCATAGATCCCATCGAGTGACCCAAAATTTTGCAAAAGATCCGTCGCTGTTTTTTCTCCGATCCCTTTCACTCCGGGAATATTATCCGATGGATCGCCGCGCAACGCTTTGTAATCAATCATCTGTGACGGCAAAAGACCGAAACGTTCTTTTACTGCGGCAATATCATACACCACCGTATCGGTAATGCCTTTCTTGAGCGTCATGACTTTCGTGTGTTCATTCACAAGCTGTAGCGTATCCAGATCGCCCGTGGCAATTATAGTTGTAAGTTGTAAGTTGTAAGTTGTAACTTTTTTAGAAAGTGTTCCAATGACATCATCAGCCTCAACGCCATCCTTCTCATAAACGGGAATGTGAAACGCGGCGAGCACATTTTTTAAAATAGGAATCTGATTATAAAGTTCCTGTGGTTGGGCTTCGCGTTGTGCTTTGTACTCTGAATACATTTCATCGCGAAACGTCGGCGCCTTTGTATCAAAAGTTACGGCAATATATTCCGGACGCATGTCATTCAATATCTTCAACAAGATCATCAAAAATCCGTAGACGGCATTCACCACAACCCCTTTGGGGGTTTGCAGGGGCGGCAACGCATGCCACGCCCGATGTAGCAGCGCATTACCGTCGATAATAATAAAGGTCTCTTTCTTGTCTTTCATATACCCTCCATCATATCATTTTCCATAATACAAAAACACCCTGACATACTATCCGGGTGTTCTTTTGATTTTTCTCACATTACACGATCTTCTTCGTCTTCCCTGCGCCGCTCGGCAAATCCTCCCATGCATCTTCAATCCGTTTTATCTGCTTTCCAATTGTATCGGTAAGTTTATTGCATTGCTCTTGAGGCAATCCGTGTGAAAGTTGTTTCCCCAGCGCCTCTTGCGCTGCCTGCAATTCACCGATAGTCTCTAATTTTTTAGGCAATATCTTCTCTGATTTCGTAATTGAAGCTTCAACTACTTTCCTCATACCGATCTCCACTCCCCTTGCATGTTCATACGAAGATTCTTCTCCAACCCCTTGGCGTGCGTCAATAATCTTCTGCAGTAATTCCCCAAGCGCTTCAACGCCGGAAGCGCCGCCCTGCTCCTCTGCGGAAATTATCGCATCACGCACTTCAGTTGCGGTCAGTTGCATTGTTTCTTTCTTTTCCGACAATGAAACTGCTTTATCGACTTCTTCTCCTGCAGTTACAACTTCATTTCGGAGCGCTGTTGCTCGATCCTCCTTTCCCGCAGGATCATATACATCCGCTTTTGTCGAAGATCGCACTTCCTTTCCAATTCTCCTCATCGCAGCATCCTTTAATGCGATAACGCCCTGCTCTTCTCCGCCCGCTTTTTCAAGAAATCGCTCTACATCTTCTTCGTCTATATCCTCGGCGTCAATAACTGCCATCGCAACCCCTTCAAGTGTTTCCTCTTTTTGCTGCGGTAATTCTTCCGCTTGCGATTCCGAGATACTCTCTAATGGTTTTTCGAGCGTAGCTTGTGACATACTACAATGAGTTATTTTGATTGAATAGCGCGACGTGTTTCCTCAATCTTCTTTTCATTCTCTGTGCGCGCTTTCTCCTCTGCGGTGCGCGTGAACTGCGTAATCATACCGCGAATCTTTTGGACGTGACGAGTTGCTACCGCTCGTACTGCGCGTATACGCGCCATCGTCCGTTGTATTGTCGCTGCGTCATACGGCATAAAGTTTTTTCATTCATTTAAGGCGCGAGAGGGAATCGCCACCGCCGTTGGCGGGGTCCCGCCGAAGGCGGGAAACCCATTCCGGCAAAAATTTATTTTGTCCCGATTTCTCAAAACACTTGGAGGCCACGGTGGGGTTCGAACCCACGCATAACAGTTTTGCAGACTGTCGCGTTAACCAGCTTCGCCACGTGGCCATAGAACTACAGTAACAAAAAATGCCAGCCTTTTCAACTGGCACTCAACAAATGTAATTTTTTAATCAAGCGATTAGAGAATCTCTACTTTCACAAATCGAGCTCCCCATTTCCGTGCCTCTGCCTTACTCGACATCCAAATATCGATACGATTGGAAAAGCGTTCATTCATCCGATCTTCAACGACAAACTCCGTATCACCAAAATGCTGTGGTATGCGAAGACGCGTATGAAACGAAAGAAAATTTGCCGCAACCACTCCATCGCGCACGAAGGTATTGCTTGCCGTAATATAAGGCGATCCATCAGTTTCCTCTGGTGTGGATGAATACGCTGTTACAAGCACCCACAAACTCCTGTGCGCTTTCATTGCAGGAAGCGTTGTATCGTCCGTACGTGCATCAGCAATCACGATCGGATCAAGCGCAGGCTCGATGACTTCGCTCCTACTTTGCATAAGCGCAATAACAAAAGCACTTGAAAAATCAGCACTCGGTCGTACGGGAACCGGCACTGCCGCATGTGAAAATTGCGGAAATGAAAACTGAAGAGTTACTGACAATACTGCGATGGCAATAAGCCGTTCAGCAAAGGTGAGTTTTAGATGTTTGTAGTACATATAATAAATTATGTTATCCGCCTCTCTTCCAGTCACATACCTCCTCCGCCAGCTGGCGGATTCGGCTCTGTGGCACCCGCATACTCGGCGGATTGTAACTGCTAACCTCGCTTACGCTCGGAGCCAGTTACAAAAAAACTCCCATATGATTGGGAATTGATTACGCGCTATCGTAGCATGCCTAGACAAAACAGTCAAGCCCTGCTATAGTGGTCAGTCAAGCAATCGTGCTTGGCGATGTTCATTCAAAAACCAACGGAGGAAATTTCCATGTTTATTTTTGCTGTGATGGGAGCCGCGCTTATTGCGTTATTCATTGTGTCGCTCCTTGAAATCGCGTGGATCAGCATCCACCTCAAGGATATCGTTACGCATGAAAACGGACATGGGCCGACGAGAAAGACGCTCGCTGTCCGCGCGCTTCTGAAAGAACGCATGATGGTTGTTCTCTTCTTACTGCTCGGCGTGGAACTCATCGTGTATTACCCGGCGCTCGAAATCTCTCGACTCGCGGAAGATGGAGGTGGAATCATACGCATCACCGTGTATGCCTACCCCTTCATACTCTTCTTTGTAGGGGAGATGGCTGCCAAGTTCATCGGCTATCGATTGGCAACGGAGGTAGCGCTTGCCTCCGCGATCCCGCTCCACGCACTTCTGGGATCATTCTTCAGTATTACATGTCTTACTAAAGCGGTAAGTCGATTCACTGGTGGAAAAGACCTTCGCCTTACTCGCGAAGAAGATGTGCTGGCTACAGCACAGCTTGCAGAGGAGCACGGCTCGCTCCATCCCGTAGAAAGTATGGGGATCAAGCAGTGGCTCGATGCGGGAAACCAAACAGTAGGTGACTTCGTCATCCCACTCGAGGGGTGCACAAAAGTAACGTCAACACGACCAACGCGGCGGGAATTACGAAATGCCGCAAAACGCCATTCTGAAATCATTGTTTGCCCGGAGGAGGAAACCGTCACGGGCATCATTATGAGCGAAGACATTATTGAGCTTCTCAATGGCGACGCGGATGAAATCGTTGGAATCGCAAAACGAGTCCAGCCCGTTCCCGATCTCCCTGCAACCACACCAATTCCGGAAGCTATTCGCCTTCTGCGGAAACGACCTATTGGTGTTGTTACCGAGCACGGAAGGCCTGTTGGCATCTTTGTGGTCAACGATATCTTTGACCGCATCATCGAATCCGAGAGCGAGTAGCAATACTCGCTCTATTTTATTTCTGGAAAAAATTTCTTGGCCGACGGGCAGATATTTTTTAACACACACGCTGGACATTTCGGTTTTCTCGGCGCACAAACAGCGCGTCCATGCATAATCATATATTCATTCACCGCAAGATAGTCTTTCGACGCATAGAGTTGCTCAAGATCGCGCGCCATTTTATCCGGCGTTTTGCTTTTCGTGAGCCCAAGTCGAGGAGCAACGCGAAAGACATGCGTATCAACGGCAATACCAGTGGGCGTACCGAATGCTTTTGCCATAATGAGATTCGCTGTTTTCCGTGCCACACCGGGAAGCGTTAAAAGGTCTTCGAAATAATTCGGCACTGCGCCGCCATACTTTTGAACAAGCGCCTGTCCGATCCCTTTCAAATATTTTGCCTTGCTTTTATAAAACCCCGTTGAGTAGATTATTTTTTCCAACTCCGGCAATTTCGCCCGCGCATAATCCTTCGCTGTTTTGTATTTCTTAAAAAGCGTCTTGGTCACCATGTTCACGCGCACATCCGTGCACTGCGCCGAGAGCACTGTTCCAATTAAAAGCTCAAGAGGATTGCCCCACACAACAAACGGACCCCGTACTTTATAGGTCCGCTTGAGTCGCTTCAAAATTTCCCGCGCGCGTTTTTTCTGTTGCATACAATCTCAACTTCCAAACGTCATAAAGTTGGCGCTTTCATATTTTTGCACCCCTCGCCCGAACAACAGAATCGCAATAAAAAACCATGCAAGCGCGAGCACGCTAACCAATAAAAGCTTCTTCACATCACCATCACGCACAATTTCAACGGGCAATGCGCCAATGAGAAGCGACGGCACAAGGAATGTAAAGAAGAATCGCAGTACGCCTTGAAACGCACCGCCATGAAACATCGACGGCGTCAAAAAAAACTCAAAAAGCCCTCTGGTTACCGACCGTGAATCGGTAAAGAGGAAACTCGCCGAAGCAACGGCTATCGCCGCCGAAAGAAACACAACCGTGGTAATAATCACGAGCACCCCGATGAACAATAGTTGATAGACATTCGCGTGAATCAAAAATCCATAAAGCACAAGACAGGCGATGCCAAAAATGATGTCCCCGATCGCCGCAACGCCAAACGACGCTGTGGCAACTCGTACAAGCAAGCTCTTCGGCGAAAGCATGAACCGATCGAACGCTCCGCTCACCACCGCATCCGCAACCATTCTCATGCCATTAGCCGACGAAAATACGATACCAAAACACAAAGCGATGAATCCCTGTAAGGCGACAATGTCCGCAGGAGTCCAGCCATTGATGACGCCTACGGATTGCACGAAAAATACCCAGAGAAGGATAAACGCTGTGTTGTTGACCATCATGCCGACAATGTTCGTCAAAAAACTGGTGCGAAGCTCCGCACTATTCTGAATATTTTTTTTGATCGCATAGAGTGCAAAACGCAATTCGTTCATCATAGAATTATCCGCCGTTTACCGAGACTTTTTGTCGTGCCCGCGCGAACAGGACGTGAACAATAATCATAAGCGCAACAATCCAAAAAACTTGTATGCCCAGCTGGCGATACCATTCCGTTTGCCATGACGTGTAGACCGTGTGTGTAATGAACTGCGAAGCGCCAAATGGGCTATACAGCGCAAGTTTGTACATAAACGCCGGAAACAATGCGACTGGAAGATACGAGCCGCCAAGAATCATCACCGCCTTATCGACAATCCAAAAAACCGGATTGATATCCTCTATCCAAAACGCCAGGAGCCCGACCATCGCGTAGAGAAACAGCGTAAGCACTGACCCCAATACCATCGTCAAAAGAAGTGTGGGGACGAATAAAACGGTAGTCATGGTCGCCGGAAAACCGATCGTAAGAGCAAGCACGGCAACGCCCACGGGCGTAATCACTGCAAACGAATACAGTCCCAGCCCCACCTGCCACCACATCCGATAGAACAGATACGATATGGGTTTACTCAACAATACTTCGACATTCCCCGACTGCACGTCTTGCATAATCTCTCGCGAAACATCGCGGAGGCGCAATACGGAAAATGCAAAATAAAAAAAGATGCTCCATGCGGCGACAAGAAACGTCGTCCCGTGGATCACGCCATCGTTCAGTCGAAAAACATATCCGTATAGAAGAAGAAGCACGCCGCACCGAGCGACAATGATCACCGCATCCATGAAAAGCCGCCCGGGATAGTGCAGATGATCCTTCAGAAGTGTTGCGAGTATTTTATGTGCCAGGCGAACCTTTTTCATACATATGTCTGATCACCGCTTCGAGGTCGGTATTGTATACATCAATATCTTCAACGTCGAACAAGCGAAGAAGCTTTTGCAGAGCATCTTGGACGGTGGTGGTATTGAGATCCACAATCACTGTTAATTTGTTTTTTTCTTTTGCGGCGTACCGAATGCCGTCCGGCAATGCAGGGAAGATATCAAAACTCGTTTTGGGTACAAGGTCAATATATTTCTCATACACAAATGTCCGCGCAAGTTCATCTGTTGGCACATCCTGTACAATCACGCCGTGATTGACGACAATCGTACGATCACAGAGCGACTCAATATCACCGACATCATGCGACGTAAGAAAAATCGTCGTTTTCTCCTCCGTATTTATTCTGATCAGCAAATCGCGCAATGATTTTTTCGCAACGACATCAAGCCCGATTGTTGGCTCATCAAGAAAAATAATCTTGGGCTTATGGATAAGTGAAACGGCGACCTCGGCGCGCATGCGTTGCCCCAGCGACAGCTTCCGAACAGGTTGCTCGATAAATGCTCCCAAATCAAAAATAGCAGTGAGCTCGGCGATGCGCTGCTGAATGTATTTGTCGCTCAAATCATACATCACACCAAAAAATTCCAAAGAATCCGTGAGTGGCAAGTTGGGGAGCAGTTGCGATCGCTGTCCGAAAACCGTCCCGATTTTGTATGCGAGTTTTTTTCGATCCTTCGACGGATCCAGTCCGAGTACCGTTGCCTTCCCCGACGTCGGGAACAGAATCCCCGTCAGCATTTTAATTGTCGTAGATTTTCCCGCACCATTGGGGCCGATAAACGCGATGCGCTCGCCATTTTTCACACTAAACGAAATGTCGTCGACAGCAGCAATCTCCCGAACTTCCGGGAAAAAAAGATTCTTTACCCAACTCGAAGAAACGCTTTTAACGGGAAACGAAAACTTTTTCGATAATTTTGTAACGGTAATGGCGTTCACACTCATACATATTTATTAAATCGGCACTTCTCAATAAGTATATGCTTATTCTCTTAAATGCTAAAGGGTGGAGCTTTAAATACTCCAAAAAGAAAAACACTCATAACGAATCATAAGTGTTTTTCTCAAAGCGGGTAGGGAGAATCGAACTCCCGGCAACAGCTTGGAAAGCTGTGGTATTACCATTATACGATACCCGCCCGTACATTCTTATATATCAAAATCCGCGGCGGAAAACAAGAGAGCCCCGAAGGGCTCTCTGTTTTTCTATCACGAAAAAATTCTAAAGTACTGCGTCCTTCGCTGCCTTTGCAACACGGAACTTCAGCACGGTCTTTGCTGCAATCTGAATCGATGCGCCTGTCGCTGGGTTTCGGCCCATGCGTGCTGCACGATTCTTCTTCACCAACTTTCCGAGTCCCGGAATGGCGAACTCACCTGACGATCCTTTCACCTCGCTGTATGCGAGTGCGACGAGAGCGTCTAAAACCGCGACGATGTCCTTCTTTGCAAGCGCCGTCTTTTCGGCGAGTGCCCCGTAGAGTTGTGACTTTGTCATAACCACTATGTGGATTACTTGTTAAAAGATATTTATAGTATAGAATATCCTAAGAAATTTGGCTATATCCCCACCCCCCATCACAAACGCAAGAGGTAATGATTCGTTGTATGAAGGCGAAATCCCACTTTTCGATAGAGCTGATTTGCGTGAACGCGCTTTGGATTTGTCGTAAGCTCGACGACTTCTATCGCCTGCTTTTTTGCCCATAAAAGCAGCTTTTTCATGACTTCTGTGGCAATACCTTGCCTCCTCCATGCTGCATCAACAATCATATCCTCAATCACTGCCTGACGCCGAAGGAGTGTCTGTCGTAGGAATATCCACCCCATGCCAACAAGCTTCCCGCTACGTACTACCGTCGCACAATATCCGTCGCGCTGCGCACGTCGGAACGCCTGTGCATGAACGGTCGCCGTAGGATCAAGCTGCTGGACCAGCGCGCGCACTTCTCGTAATGTGAATTTTTTCATGATGTATGTTTTCTTCTTTCGGGCTGCTGGCGTCTCCTCAATACATAAAACCTCTCTCGGGCTGCTGGGAATTGAACCCAGTCTACCTGCTCCCAAAGCAGGCGTACTACCGGTATACGACAGCCCGAGAGAGATTTTATATAGTCACGATTTATTTAAAAGTCGACGAAAGGCCTCCCCTCCTTTATAACTTTTAATCTGGTGCTCACGATAATATGCCTGTTGACGCGTATCGAAAATCTCTCGATAGATCAATGTCCATGGTACTCCATACTTCGTCGCGCGCACTCTACCAGTATTATGTTGTGCTAGTCGCTTCTCCGTATTTTTGCATGAACCGACATAATGTTTTCCTCTTCCTTCGCTGTATAAAATATAAACAAAATATTGTGTCATTTTATTTTCTGCTCCTCCCGCCGCTGGCGGGACCCCGCCATAGGCGGTGGCAAAGCAGGCGTACTACCGGTATACGACAGCCCGACGAAAGGCACTGTGAAGCGCCTCTATTTTCCAAATGCCGCGGGGCAGAATCGAACTGCCTACGCCTGCCTCTTCAGGGCAGCGCTCTACCAGTGAGCTACCGCGGCATATACTATCTTTATCGCTTTCTCTTCTTTTTATCAAGGTACAGTTGATCGGCTCTCCAATCGCGCCCTGCATTGCGCATAAGCTTCTTCTGTACTGCTTTCACGACATCAATCTTATAGATACCCGCAAGATGAAGCGTCCGAAGAATAATATCTCCAAGCTCTTCGGCAACGCCATCTTTTCCATTTATGTTGCGTTTACGATACGCTTCGAGTGCTTCCGCAACTTCTCCGTGCAACAGTGCGATCTTCTCGGAAAAAATAACGTCGTCGGGTATCGTACCCCAGCCCTTCTTTTTTGCGAGAGCCATGATGCGGCATTGTAGTTGTTGAAGATCCATATTGTGGTGGGCGACGTAGGAGTCTCCGCCCAGATCCGCCTATAGCGGAACTGTGGCGGACCCGCCTGCTTGCGAAGCTTGCGGCGGGGAACCCCAGGCCTTCTCGGTGTAAAGCAGTCGCTCCCCGCCCAAAGCCAGAGGCATTGTGGCGGGCCCGCCATACTGCGTAGCTGTAGGCGGGTAACCAACTAATTCTCTATTCGTAAATGGGCGACGTAGGAGTCGAACCTACGACCTACTGCGTGTAAAGCAGTCGCTCTAACCAACTGAGCTAGCCGCCCAAATAATTTACCAATCTCCGTCTAAGATACGATCGTCCGAAACCAGTCTTTAGCTGTCGTTCGCGTATTGTAGCATCTTTCTTTGTGCGACTCACTTCGTAGTATGCAAGTTCAAAATCTTGCATCCGCATTGTTGTCCAGACGTTATTACGTTTATGTTCCGATAATCTTTGTAGTAAATCTTCGGTGAACCCAATGTAAAATTTATCAAATTTTTTACTATACAGAACATATACGTAATACATATATGCTTATTGTGCGCTCCCCGCCCAAAGCCAGAGGCATTGTGGCGGGCCCGCCATACTGCGCAGCTGTAGGCGGGTAACCAACTGAGCTAGCCGCCCAAGAAACTACTGCTACGTGCGCATACTTATCGCCTATATACTCGAATCCCGTGTTGATGTACGAGGGGCTTCCAGTTTGGTAGAGAGAAAATATACGAAACGACACGTGCCCCGGGACGCAACTCCACGGAAAGCTTCTTCTCGAGTCGCGGCATGATGCCGGTAATACCAAAGATACTTATCACATCAGCCGCACGAAAATCCGCGCTCCAAAAACTCTGCCAGCGTATCGTTGCTCGATCACCAACCCCAGAGTACCAAATACGAAAGCGCGCTATCGCAACAAGAAACGGATTGATCTCATAACCCACAGCATTCGCTCCACGTTGTGCTGCTGCGATCACTAATCTCCCATCGCCGGACCCCAAATCCACAAAGCGCTCATTGGGTTGCAGTGCGGCAAGATCCACCATCTCCTCGACATATTTCTTTCCGGTCGGCAAAAAAGGCGCGCCCGTGAATACGGCAATCATGAAATAGACAAAAAATAAAAGAACACTGACGACAATGACGCTTAAGATCACGATGGCAAAAAAATTGAGAATAGACAGAAAAATTTCATGCGCGGGAGAGGACTCGAACCTCCATTCCCTTGCGGGAGCTACCACCTCAAGGTAGTGCGTCTACCAGTTTCGCCACCCGCGCATAGCAATTACCAATGCCATGAGTATGACATTGGTACGTTATACAATGCAACAGTACAAACTACTTTTTCTTTTTTATCTCTCGCAGCTTCTTCGGATTCGTTCGAAGGAAGTAGAGTCTTGCGCGACGCACCTGCGCCCGCTTCACCACTTCAATCTTTTCAATTGTCGGAAGATACAAAGGGAAGATTTTCTCCACACCAATCCCCTCCGAAATCTTTCGAACCGTTATCGTGGCACCGTCATTTGATCCGCCATGCCGCGCCAACACGATACCATCAAAAATCTGAATACGTTCGCGCTCTTTCCCTTCTGGCGTTACGTCCGTAATCCGCTGATGGATACGCACCGTCATCCCCGGCTCAACTGCCACGCGTTCATCACGACTTGCGGTCGTTTTCGTCTTTTCTGCTGCTTGTTCCTCTTTTTGCTTGTCTGCCATAGTAGTAAAATAAATGATAGGATAGTGAGATTCAGAATACCGAAAAGAAGAAAAAAGGTCAAGAGGACAAACGTATACGCCGCACGTAGCGTGCGATACGTTGCTTAATATGGGCAATGGTTTTGGGAAGCGCGCCCTCACGATTTTTCACAATACAATCGTACCGCGACGCCATCCGTAGCTCAAACGCGATACTCTTTATGCGTGCGCGAAAATTCAACTCATGTCCACGATCGTGCTGTAGCCGCGCGACATACTTCTTCCATGGCGTCGGATGAATAAACACCAATAACGCGTCCGGATATATCTTCTTTACTGCGATTCCTCCTTGTACATCAATATCCAAAACCGGAATGCGTCCCTTGCGCTGCATCGCTTCAATCTGCCGTCGCGGTGTCCCATAATAATTCTCATGGACAATCGCCCACTCAAGAAAATATCCGTGCCGAATATGTCGACGAAATTCTTCCTTGGAAACAAAATGATACTCTCGCCCTGTGCGCTCCCCCAAACGTCTTGGCCGAGTGGTCATCGTCGTAACCTCCTTGAGTACAGGAAATTTTTCGAGTAACTCGGGAATAACAACATTCTTCCCACTTCCTGTCGGCCCTGAAATTGCAAGAAATCCCTTAATGCGTTTGCTCTGCATAATTTATCCTTGTTCTCTCATAAACTCATAAAATATTTTTGGCGCAGGCGACACGAACTCTCGCTTCTTCCCATTATAATCCGTAAACTGCAATTTTGTCGCGTGCAAAAAAAGTCTTGGCGCACGGTCGGGGTGTAATCCTTTGTGCGCATAGAGTGCGTCTCCAACAATTGGATGACCGAACGCAGCGCAATGGACGCGAATCTGATGCATCCGCCCCGTCTTTGGGAGCGCAAGAATGTGTGTGTAATGTTGAAGCGCTTGTACGCGTACAATATGTGTAATCGCCTCCCTACTCCCTTCTTCTCCTTCTTCATTAGATGGCCGCGCTGCTATTTTCCATCCTTTTGTTTTCGACCGCGCTAAGGGGAATGTCAACACCTCTTCCGATTTTTTCATTTCACCATACACGATTGCTTCATATTCTTTCGTCATCTCTCCGCGATAAAACAATTGGCGCAGATGATCATACATCGTCTTCGTCTTTGCAATCACCATAACGCCAGACACGTCGCGATCGAGTCGATGGACGATGCCGGGACGTAGCGCGTCATCACCAAGTCCTTGCACAATCGGTCGTGCATGAAGAAGCCAATTCACAAGCGTATCCGATCCACGATGCCCGTCTCCTTGATGCACCACAAGTCCCGCTGGCTTATCAACAACAAGCACATCGTCATCTTCAAAAAGAATGGGTACTGTAATATTCGCATTCGCAATTACGGCAGTCGTTACCTCCGTAATATCCCACGCAACATGATCACCCACTTTTACAAAATAGTGCGGGGCAACGGTCTTTCCGTTCACCGTCACTTGCCCTTCTTTGACATGCTTCTGCACAGATGAACGTGAAACAGAAAGTACCGTCGGCAGAATTTGATCCAGCCGCTTGCCAACATGCTCTGCGATAATAATAAGAGTACCGTTCATATTTTTTTTTCAAGAAATTCCCACGCTTGCTTTTTTGTTCGCACGCGCCCTTGCAACTGCTCTTCACGAAGTGCGTCAAGAAGCCGACCGATAAACGGTCCTGGCTGCAATTGCAGGCGTTTCATGACCTCGCCTCCATTCACAATCGGCCGCACATGTGTTCGACGCAATATCTTCTCAATCCCTCTCAAACGACGCTGCACAATGCGTAAGGGTTTAAAATCCTGTTTCCCGTGTGCAGGAATTGCCGCGGACATATCCACCCACGCAAGCGCCTGAAAGAGTCGCCCACGATACTGATCTTTCAAAAAATATTTCTCGAGCGTTATCGCGCGCATCTCTCTCATGGTTTGCTCGCTGAAAAGCATGTGATAGCGAATAAGCCAAACGAGCATCTCCGTATCAATATGATACCGAGCATCGTCTTTCGGAAATTGCGAAAGGTGCAGGCGCTGCGCGATGACGCGCGCCATTGCTGATCCGGTAAGATCATGTCCATCGAAACGAATGCGATCAACCCCATGTTTTTGTGGCGTACGAAGAGTTTTCGGCTTCCCAATATCATGCAATAAGATAGTGAGAATAGAAACAGCTACTGGCGCCATATCGGGGAATGCACGTCGGAACCCAGGACTCATAAGCTTTTGAAGTGCAAGACGCGTATGCACCCATACATCGCCTTCGGTATGAAACGCACGCGGCTGCGGACATTTTTTCATCTGCAGAAGCTCGGGAATAACACTCGCAAGCGCACCACTTTTGTCCCAAATATCTAGTGCACGCACCGGCTCCGCCACGAATGCTTTAATGAGTTCGCGACCGATCGTCTCGCGCGGAACAATGTACTCGTTATCACGGCGGCTTTGCATATGTGGCATGAGTTTTTTGAGCGCTGTCCACGTTTTCTTTTCAATCGTAAAACCAAGTTGACACGAAAACCGCAACACGCGAAGCATACGCGAATAATCTTCTTGAAAACGCGCACGTGGTTCGCCCACCGTCCGCAACACTTTTTTTTGAATATCTTTTAAACCACCAAACGGATCAACGATCCCATAATTCTTAATTCCTAATTCATGATTCACGATCCGTACCGCTATCGCGTTGACGGTAAAATCGCGACGTGCAAGATCATTTTCGATCGGCAATTTCGGATCCGACTGAATATGAAAATCTTTATACCCACCAGAACGCAACGCATAATCCGTACGCGGAAGCGCGATATCCAACGCCTCGCCCTCCCATCCGCGCGGCACAAATTTCAAAACACCGAATCGCTTTCCCACGAGATCAACGCGTCCATGACGGTCTAAAAATTGCATGAGTTGTTTTACGGGAACGTTACGAACAATAAAATCCAGATCCTTTGTATCGCGCCGCAATACAAAATCCCGCACCGCGCCACCGACAAGATACAGTTCTCCTTTTGGAAACTTTTTTATAAAATCCTTCCAAAATCGAAAACGCGGATCCCGAAGAATCCGCTGTACCTGTTTCTGAATCAATCGCTCTGATTGTGCTGCCATAAAATCGATCTGGTGGGTGAGGAAGGAATCGAACCTTCGACCTTTCCCTTATCAGAGGAAAGCTCTACCACTGAGCTACTCACCCAAATACTTGAAATACTACTATGCGCACAAAACGAACTAGTCAGAGGAAAGCTCCCCGCCGAAAGCCTGCGGCAGGCATTCAGGCGGGCCCGCCACACTGCGCTGCTGTGGGCGGGTACCACTGAGCTACTCACCCACTACTACGCTTTGGTTTACGCCAAAGCTTCGAAGTGCAAGCGTGCGTGGATAATTCACTGCTTGCCCGCCGAAGCTCGAGTGTAACGAGAGCGCAGGTGGGAGCTACTCACCCGAATATGAACCATTTATACCAAAGAAGCGGCCTTTTGAAAAGAGCCGCTTCTTGCTTGAGTGCTAGAGAAAAACGATGCTAATAACCAACTCTTACATATACTTCACACCTTGTTCGGTTTACTCCGACGCAATGTCGGAGCTCGACCCGATTGGTTCGACAGTCTCCGCCGGTTGGCGGATCGAACCATAGACTCCTTAAAAAGGAGGTGATCCATGAGCAGCTTCCGCTACCCATGCCTTGTTACGACTTAGTCCCTCTCACTAGACTTTCCTTGAGCCGGCACAACCGACTTTCAGGAACTTCCAGCTCGCTTGACTTGACGGGCGGTGTGTACAAAGTCTGAGAACGTATTCACCGTGACGAGGCTGATTCACGGTTACTAGCGATTCCTTCTTCATGGGGTCGAGTTGCAGACCCCAATCTGAACTGAGGTGAGCTTTGATGGGATTTGCTCCACGTTACCGTTTCGCGCCCCTTTGTAACTCACCATTGTAGCACGTGTGTAGCCCAAGGCATAAGGGCCATGCTGATTTGACGTCATCCCCGCCTTCCTCAGTCTTCGTGACTGCAGTTTGTCGCGTCAATTGAACACGACATAGGGGTTGCGCTCGTTAGCGGACTTAACCTAACATCTCACGACACGAGCTGACGACAACCATGCAGCACCTGTGATAGCTTCCGAGTTAACGGTCATTGTCTGTTTCCAGACAACTACAAACTACCATGTCAAGCCTTGGTAAGGTTCCTCGCTTGTTGTCGAATTAAACCACATGCTCCACCGCTTGTGCAGACTCCCGTCAATTCCTTTGAGTTTTAGTCTTGCGACCGTACTTCCCAGGCGGGGTACTTAAAGTGTTAACTTAGATAGACGACACTGAAAGGGTCGATACTCCCAATGTCTAGTACCCATCGTTTAGGGCGTGGACTACACGGGTATCTAATCCGTTTTGCTCCCCACGCTTTCGTCCCTGAGTGTCAGGCGCGTTCCAGCGAGCTGCCTTCGCATTTGGTGTTCTTGCCGATATCAACGCATTTTACTACTCCACCGGCAATTCCGCTCGCCTCTCCCGGCCTCTAGTCCGACCATATCTCCTGCGGTTCCGAAGTTAAGCCTCGGAGTTTAACAAAAGATGCATCGGACCACCTGCGGACCCTTTACGCCCAGTAAATCCGGGTAACGCTTGAGGTCTCTGTCTTACCGCTCCTGCTGGCACAGAGTTAGGAACCTCTTATTCTTTCGGTAC
>JAUSHC010000064.1 GCA_030648795.1 bacterium
GCCAATACAGTCGTGCGATTTCCTTTCGCTGCATTTCGGTCAATCGCGTACGTTTATGGATAGTCATAGCCGTTGTTTTAACTCACTGGATTACCCTTTCAGGGTACCCGATGAGTGTAAACAACGCTAGCGAATCTTACATATAAAGTCATAAAGTCATAAAGTCATAAAGTCTAAAGTCCAAAGTGGCATTTATGCGTCCATCAAATCTCAAAACGAAAATCTTTCTCGATAGCGGCGATCCGGCAGAGACAAAACAGGCGCTTGCGCTCCTGGGTTTTCTTGATGGACAGACGACAAATCCGTCGCTCTTCGCAAAAAATCCGGAAGTACAGGAACGATTGAAAGAAGGGAAGAAATTTTCGCGAGAAGAAGTGTTGAACTCCTATCGAACTGTTGTGCAAGAGATTTCTGCGCTCATCCCCGACGGTTCGGTTTCTGTTGAAGTGTATGCAGATACGAATACGAGCGTGTCGGAAATGGAAAAGCAAGCGCGGGAGATGTTTACGTGGATCCGAAATTCCCATGTAAAAATCCCCATTATGGCGGAAGGGATTCGCGCGGCAGAGCATTTGGTTCGTGATGGTATCCGCGTAAATATGACGCTGTGTTTTATTCAGGAACAGGCGGCGGCAGTGTATGTGGCGACGCAGGGTGCGGTAAAGGGGCAAGTGTTTCTTTCTCCGTTTGTGGGGCGACTCGACGATCGTGGTGAAAATGGCATGGACTTTATTGCGAACTGTATGCGCATGTACGGCGAGAGCGATCATCATGTCGAAGTGCTTTCGGCGAGCGTGCGCACGCTGGATCATTTTCTCTATGCGCTACAACTTGGTTCGGACATCATTACGGCGCCGTTGAAAATTCTGCAAGAATGGAGCGCGATGGATAGGGTGATTCCCGGAGATGCGTATGTGTATGATGCGAAAATATTGGAATCGATTCCGTACGTCGCGTGTGATCTCGCGAAACCGTGGCAGGAATTTAACATCAGTCACGAGTTGACGGACAAGGGGATTGCAAAGTTCGCGAGCGACTGGAACGCGCTTATCGTATGACGACGCAATGGAAACAATCAAAGGGACTGACGATCATCTACGTCGGTGACGGGAAGGGGAAGACGACGGCGGCAGTTGGCGCGGCGGTGCGGGTATTGGGGCATGGGTGGGGGGTGTTGTTTATGCAATTTATGAAAGAGGAGAAGTGGCCCTCGGGCGAGCGGGATCTTTTCAGGGCAGTCTTTGCCCTGTCCGCCGAAGCCTTGGCGAAGGAGGATTACGTTCTTCCCGGGGTTCGGGGTCCTGCCGCTGTGCACCCCGCTCCGACCGCATCGTCCTCCGGACTGCTGGGGCTCGAGCGGGGTCCCCGCTCCGCGTCACCCCTTCGCGAGAGTAAAGACACTCCATCCGTTCTAGGAGAAATAAAAGTAGAAGTAGTAGGGGAAGGATTCGTCGGGATCATGGGCGACAAGAAAGAACGGGAGACGCATCAAAATGCCGCTCTGGCGGGCTTAGCACGCGCGAGTGAGCAGTTGGCGTCGGGAAAGTACCCGCTCGTGATTTTGGATGAAATTTTATCAGCAGTGGATGAGGGGCTGTTGAGCGAACAACAGATTTTGGACTTGATGGGGAAAAAGCCGGAAGATGTGACACTCATCATGACCGGACATAAACATTATCCGAATATTTTTGCAAAAGCCGATCTCGTAACGGAGATGAAAAAACTAAAGCACCCTTTCGATAACGGTTTTATTGCAAAGAAGGGGATTGATTATTGATTAAATTTTTGATATTATTGTGTAGGGTCTTTGATAATTTTTTGAAGGGATTTGTTTTTGGAGGGTATATTCTTCTACGTCTTTTTGTAAGGAGGGTGGTCGTATGAGTAAAAAAACAAAACCTATTTCAAAGCAGGAGTTAAGGAAATTCATATCTGTCGAGAGGGCTCTTATTCATCGCGCTGAACAAGGTGGACGTTGGAGTTCTCCGAGGTGCAGAGGGAGGCAGCATGATTCCTCAAAGTGAGGAAAAGAAAGGTTGGCGCATTCCAATTATCGTTGCACTGGCAATCGGTCTTCTTCTTTTCGGTCTTCCCGTTGCCCTGTGGGTACTCCTCGACAAGAGTCATGCCCTTTGGCTAGGATTCGTCGGGATTTTCATTGGCTTCGTTATGATGGTTCGTTTCGTTGCGTGGGCTGCGAATGCGGATCATGTGAAGTCGGTGCCACGATCACTACTCTATCGAGCACGATAGGGGTAGTGAAGGTTTTTATGAGCGTCTTGCGTGATTTTTCCGCAGGGCGCTTTTTTCTTTTATCATGCATTGCATGATGTAGAAGTATATAGTATCTGAATAGCTTTTGACGCGGTCGCATCAAAAACTATTCATTACATTTTCATGAAACATCGATAGCGCGGAAGGCGCGGATCCATTCACTGCTTTTTGTTTGCTGAATAAATTTTTGGATAAACGGAAGAACAGCGCATTGATGCATCCATACGCTTTGTTGTAATTTTTTGAACCCACATTCTTTGAGGAGGCGCCGGAATTCTTGCCGAACTATTTTTTCTTGTTCGGGGATATCAAAAATGACGATGATGCATTCATTGGTTTTACATGATGACGCGTTTTTCATTTGTTCTTTAAATGCGATTCGTTCTCCTTTTGTTGTTAGGGCGATTTGTATCGTATTGCCGATGTGTCGAAGCTGTATCCATTGTTGACGCTTGAGAAGAGCGATGTGTTGTCGATATGCTCGTACCGCTTCACGATGCCGTCGTCTTCGTACCGCTTCCGTCCCTCCACCAAAGAATGTGCGTTTGTAGAGCGGGTGACTTGCGCCGATCATGAGGTTGACCCAAAGATCGCCCTGCTCTTTCATCTGTTCGGCGAGTAAGAGAAGGCACTGTTTTGTTTTTGATAGTTTTTGTTTTGGCATAATAGGTGGATATAATGATAGTGTTTAAAGTATAGCAGATTTTTAATGGAAGCGTGAATAGGAAATGAAGCGGTCGCTTCATTTCCTATTCAGTTATTTTGTAAATATTTGAAATTGTCGAGAGATAGCGTCGAAAGATTTATAATTTAATTCACCTTACTTAATTTTCCGAGCGTAAGCTCGAGGGATAGAGTATATCCGCCCAAGGGGCGGACAATCCGAAGGATTGTAATAAAGTGATACCATAGGCGTAAGCCCGTGGAGATTCATTTTTTGTGATTAAAAAAACCTTCGCGAGAAACCCGCGAAGGTCGTGATGTGTTACCGCTGATGAGAAGGTTCTCTCAGTTGTGCGG
Organism: bacterium; assembly: GCA_030648795.1. Taxonomy (GTDB): domain Bacteria; phylum Patescibacteriota; class Patescibacteriia; order JACQSD01; family JACQSD01; genus JAUSHC01. Next base: position 3,295 of record JAUSHC010000064.1, read on the forward strand.
GTGCCAGGACGGACCGCGCTTACTGCGTCCGATCTGGGCGAGTTGTTCGAGGAGACCGTCCACGTCGGCGTGCTCTTCCGCGCCCATGTGCTCGAAGGGCAACTTGGTAGAGCGTCCATGGAGGAGCGAGTTGAGGAGTTCGAGCTCGCTCGTAGAGGAAGTGTTGATCGCCTTGGTCAGCACCATACCGAGAACGACGGCATATTCCTCGGGATCCTCGATGACCTCGAGGACGGCGATGGCCGCTTTGCCCCTGGCGCTGATTGTTTTGAACGTTTCCCGTTTCATCACCACCTCGAGCTGTTCGAGCACCCGGCGATGCTTGTAGCAGATCGCCGAGAACTTTGTCTCCGACATCGGTTCGTCAGAAACTTTGGGTAGCTCGGGGGTTTCGTCCGTGAAGAGCGAGATCGCGGCGGTGAGGGCCTCCCGACGATCTTTGTGATTCTTGGTCGGCTCGATAACCGTCGTGAAGAAAATCTCCGCGAGTGCCTTGCCCTTCAATTCATTGAGTTCGGCGGTGCCGGTCGCGATTTTGATTCGTGCCTGGAGCTTCTCCGGGTTGGAAGGTTCCAGTTCCTGCTCTTCGTCCAGGTCGGGGTATTCGCTTTCCGGTGTGTTCTCTCCGGAGAGATGAGCCCATTGCGTTTCGCGGCCGGTGATCATGATGGCAGTCGCCTTTTCTTCAATCGTCGGTAAGGCGTCGACGATCTCGAGGACTCGTTCCTTCACCTGCTCGATGAAGACGCCCCTATCGAACCGAATGGCGCGAACGATAAGCTCCTCCGTCGTGAGACCTTCGGGCGGTTTCGTTTGCACCCGTACGGGCTCCGGTTCCTCTACCAGATCCTGTGGATCTTCGTCTTCCTCGCGGTCATTCTGCGCCGTTGTTGTTGCACCTCGGTTGCCATGTTGCGGACCGTAAGGCATGTTACTCTTCTCCTTTTCCTATGGCAGTTCTCAAAGAAATTGATTTCAGCGACGCCATAGATGCCAAAGAAATCAAAAGGGAATCACATTCCCAAACGTGAAATGGAGAATACAATACCTCTAACCTCTCTGTCAATGGCAGGGTTGAATTTTTTTCAGCTTCATGTATTCTTGAATGATGAGGAGTATGGCGTTTAGGAGGGAAAGGAGATACACATGAGTAAGAAGAATTCTGGAAAGAAGAACAAGGGGAAAGATGGGAAGCTGCCTCCGCCACCGTGGAAGCTTCCACCACCGAATGGTGGCAAGGCGAAGCAGCCGCGCGGAGCATTCAGCAGGCGTGGCAATCTTCGCGGAGGGTGAGCGTTTGTTTACGGCATTGCGTGTGATGGTCTATGGGGGAGGACGATTCCTCTCCACCATCGCTTAATGCGTAAGGACCCTGGTCCCTTAACGCACGCAATGCTCTTTTTTTGTAAAAAAATAACCTCCGCAGCCGAAGCATGCGGAGGGTGGTTCGTGATTGGCGTGGAATTTCGCCTATTCGCTAAGCGGTCCGTCTCTGCCTATGGGTATGACCTGGACATTGAGGGATGCGAGGAGATCGGCAATCCCTCCTCTGCTCTTGCTGCGGTCTTGGATTTCCCTTGCAAGGAGAGACGTCATGATGATCATGCGTTCTTGCTCGTTCGGGATCGCTTTGACGGTTCCGGCGATTATGTTCGCGCTGTCGATCGGGGACTCCGATTTCTTGAGCGCGATCTTGCCCCTCCGCAAGATCTCCCAGTGTTTCCTGGACACCTTCTGGATCTCGTCGATCGTGGGTTTCTTGGGTAGGGTGCTTGTCTCGGATTTGCTCGAGTAGTCCTCGAGCTCCATCAGGAGGTGCAGGAGAACGTGGACGCGAGCTCCGGTGTTTCCGGGGTAGCGCTGGATGATGTTGAAACCCTTGGTGACGGCCTGGTCGAAGGTGAGATCGTTGGTTGCGATCTGTGCCATGAAGGCTTCGGTTTGCGCGTGGACGTCGTCGAACGTTTCCTCGTCGAAGGCGACGTGGACGTCGTCGTCCGGCGACATTTTGGTCGGCGGGTACTCGCTCTCCGGTGTTCTTTCGCCACTTAAGAGCTCCGAATAGTTCCTGACGCGGATGGCGTACGAAAGCGCCTTCCGTCGCGCATCGTCGTCTGGTTCTCCCTCGATTACGTCGAGGATCGCCGTCAAGGGTTGGTCATATTGCACGTCCTCCTCGAACAGGTAGGCGCGGAGGATGCGCTGCTCGGTCGTGAGGCCTTCGGGCGGCGCCGTGCGTACGCGCTCGACCTTGGGCCTGCCGTGGGCTTCGACGCCTTGTTTTTTCCGGGCTTCGTTGCCGTTGTTGCACCAGCACCACGTTTTTCGTAGCTCATGCTACTCTTCTCCCATAACTATGGCAATTTGTAAAGAAATTGATTTCCGCGACGCCATAGATGTCGCAAAAATCAAACGGGAATTACATTCCCTAAACGTGAAATGGAGGATACAATACTTTGCGCCCGCTGTCAATATAACTTTATTTGACACCTCTCGATGACCAGTATATAGTGGGAATGTTATTTGAAAATCATCCATTGTGTATGGGGGAAGACCGGTGAAAGTCCGGCGCAGTCCCGCTACGGTAAGTCCGTTCGAAGCTCGAGAAGAGCGAAGGCGGATAGAGCCCGAGCACCTATGCATAATCGTTTCGCACATCTCGTCGAGTGAACGAGAGAGCGTATGCAGTGCCGGTTTTCCGTAGCGACGGATTCCTTTTGCCCATGCTTACCCTCCCTCGTTCTCTTGAATGGGGGAGGGTATTAAATTAAAAAAATATTTTCCCGCGAGAGAAACGAACCTTATTATAGTGGAGGGAAGTCCAATGGACGAACGCATGTATTGTCGTGGAGCTATGTGGGGAACGATTGTCGGTCTCCTTGTCGGTTGCCTCATGATCGCGGGGTGTGGAAAGACCGAGAAGGATCGCGCGATCGTGACGACCCCCGTGGCTGTACACGTGCAGAACGGCGCGAGTCTTTTGAGCGCGCTCCAGCAGGGAGCGGTCATCGAGACGCGCCAGACTGCGTACGGCACGGAGGTTGTTCGAGTGAACGATTGGATTGCGACGAAGGGAACGCAGAAGGACGATGGATTTGTTGTCCTTGTGAACGGCACGGTCCCTGGATTTGCGATTGATGCGTATCCGTTGTTCGCGGGAACGCACAAGGTCGAGGTACGGTTCGTTCCGTACGGGAAGCGCGGGGAAGAGGGTACGCCAATTCTTCCGCTCATCGTCGAAGTACAGTAGTGGTGGGGATGGGATGTACGCTCTGTCCATCCTCACCACCTTTTTTATGAAAATCTTTTTTTCAATATTTTTCTTTCTTCTTTTTCCTCTGCAGCTTTTTGCGTCGGTCGTACCAACGACAACGCAGTATCTTGCGAACGCAGGCAATGATCCGTGGATCGTGATGGCGCGTGCGGCAGTGGGAGCGGAGACAGGAAGTCCGTCGGTTGCGCGTGAGAACGTGTTTGCGCTTGCGAAAACTATTTTGGCATTTATTGCCACCGCCTCTGGCGGGGCCCCGCACGATGCGGTGGCGAGCGCGGCTGAAGGGAGCGATCTTGTCGCGGAATTTTTACAGCAGTATGCGCATGATAGACAAATTGGCAATCCCGTATTTTTAAATGACGATTTTTGGGGGGTGCTTGCGCTCTCTGCGGCGGGTGTGTCAGCGAATCATTCAGCACTCCTTGATGCCAAGGCAACGATTATACGCGCGCAGGACATGCGTGGAGGATGGAGCTGGAGTGCGTTGCCCGATACGCCGGATACCGATGATACGGCGGCGGCGATCATGGCGTTACTTGAACTCGGCATGTCTGCTACTGATCCCGTTCTTATTCATGCTTTTTCGTATTTGAGCGCAGCGCAAAATACTGATGGTGGATTTCCGAATGTGCCGCCGGGGGTGTCGAGTATTGATTCAACCGCGTGGGTGGCGATGGCGGTGCAAAAAGCAGGGAAGGATGCCACCGCCTTTGGCGGGGCCCCGCAGGATGCGGTGGTGTCACGCGCGAAAAATTTTTTACAGTCGAAGATTCGTGATGATGGGTCGTGGGGGAGTCCGGCGACAACGTCGTTTGCGGCAATCGCGCTTTCGGGAAAGTGGTTTCCAGTGATTCCCGCTACGAGATTGGTAGAGATTGACTTAACTTTGCACCCTAAAGATATAACACTCGGTGTTGATTCAACACCGAGTGTTGGAGTAATCGAGCGGGGTCCCCGCAATGTGTCACCCCTCGCGGCGACACCCTCTCTTTCGTCGGACACGCTCTTGCCTACCGGCAGGAAGGCATTATCATTGCCAGAAAGAAGGACGACAGATTCGACTCCGCGCGTTTTATTTCCCCCTGCATTTTTTCCAGCTCTTTCCGCGCAATCAGTTTTTTCTAGGAGAGAAACAGTGACTGTTGTGCGTGCGGCGATTGATAGCGATGGCGATGGGTATCCGGATGATGTGGAGATTGCGAATGGGTATAATCCGCATGATCCGCGGCCGATGCCCACCCACAGCTACGCAGTGAGGCGGGCCCGCCACAATGCCTCTGGCTTTGGGCGGGAAGAAGCAAAGAAACAAAAAAGCACCCCGATAACAAATCCACCAGTTGGCGGAGTTGTTACGGGGAAGGCAGAAACACAAAAGCAAAAAATCACAAAAGTAAAAAAGCAGAAATTAAAATGACGTTACAAAAACTTAAATGGTTTGCGTTAATTTTTGTGATTGGCGTAGCAGGTCTTCTGTTTCTGCTTTCTTTTCGTCAGTCATCCATATCTCCGACACTTCGACCCTCTGATACTTTGATACTATTTCCCATTACTCTTCGCATTGATTTTGGTGATGGCGATGTGCAGAATTTTTCAGATATTCCCTACGTGACAGGTGCAACAGTGTTTAGTATACTAGAAGATATAGCGGTAAAAGAGAAGATTCCATTTGTGTATGATCCATCGGCTGGTGTCGGTGTCTTCATTCGGCAGATTGGGGATAAGAAAAATGGCGATGGTGGGCGATACTGGCAGTACTGGGTGAATGAAAAATTTGCGATGGTCGCCGCAGACAAATATATGCTTTCGGCAGGGGATATCGTGGAGTGGAAATTTTTAAAAGAGCAAAAATAACGTATGTCATCAAAAAAAATAGTTTTTCTCCTCGCAATTGTTTTCGCACTATGGGCGCTTGCTGCACGCTTTTTCCCGCATGCCGCAAACATGACGCCGATTGGTGCGCTCGCGCTTTTTGCAGGAGTGTATTTACCGCGACGGTGGGGATGGGTTGTTCCGCTTGGTGTGTTGCTCGTTTCTGACGCGTGGCTCGGGGGATATGAACTGCCGGTGATGCTTTCGGTGTATGGAAGCTTTGCGGCGATCGCGTTGGTGGGCTCGCTTCTGCGCCAAAAGTCTTTTTTTACTCGTAGTATTATTGGACCGTTTGCTTCTGCGACACTTTTTTTTGTCGTGACGAACTTTGCGGTATGGGCGGCGACGCCGTGGTATGCAAAAAATCTTGCGGGGCTTATGACATCCTATACGCTCGCCCTGCCATTCTGGAGAAATATGCTACTGGGAGACATATTTTATTCGACGATATTCTTCGGTATTGCTACAATCATAGTGCGCGTGTGGGGTACACGTTTTTTGAATCAGGAATTAGGAATCAGGAATTATGGACTCTCGAAGACTTTTTGACCGATTCCATGATTCATTATTCCCTGCCTGCCGGCAGGCAGGTTAATTCATAATTCTTTAATATATGGATGAAGATATTCGCCAACTTCTTGAAAAAAATATTGAGCTCACGGAACGCATTGCGCGCGACGTGAAGAAGATGCGTCATCATTTTTGGATGGCGAATATTTATAGCATCATCAAATTATTCATTTTCATCATTCTCCCACTTTACCTGAGCTATCTTTATATTACGCCGTATATGGGGCAATTGCAGGGAGCGTTACAGCAAGTACAAGATTTACAAAAGAATGTTTCCAGTTTTCAACAGAATATCGGTGGATTGCAAAAGAATCTCGGTGATATTCAGGGAGCGACAAGTAAATTGAAGGATTTGCAGAAGCAGATGCCGTCGGGCGAATCGTTACCTAGCATGCCAAGTATTCCAGGACTTGATTTTCTCTTTGGGGGGAAGAAATAACTGGTTTTGTTTCCGAGCTGAAGGCGAGGAAGTACAAAACCGTTACCCAGCCCTCAACAGTAATGAATAATAAAACGATGGTGCAAGAGTATTTTGATGATAAAAGCACTAGTCTCTAGAAATACCATTGAGTGCTCGGTGCTCGATTGTAACAAAATTTATTTCGTATACACTCATAAATTTTTAACAATACTCGCATGTCAAAAGAACAACGCATATTCTTTTTCGTTACATTAATCGTTGCGCTCGTGGTCGGCGGGCTTTCAGGGATCATTGCGGCGGTCTATGTGACAACATCAGTTGGTTTTGAACCGACATTTGTTGCAACCGTGTTTGGTCGTACAGCGAAGACGAATCAATTTCCGGCACCCCTAAGCGAGGACGAACTTGTCACCAGGCTTGTAAAGAAAGTGCAGCCATCGGTCGTTTCGATTTCTATTAGTAAAAACATTCAATCATTTTCGAATCGAACGGGCCCGAATATTTTCCCTTTTGATGATTTTTTTGAGCAGTTTGGTTTTCCTTCGCAGATACCGCAACAACAACCACAGCAGAGTGAGCCGCAAAATCCGTCAGCCGGTGGACAGAAGCAGGTCGTTGGTGGAGGCACGGGTTTCATCATCACAGCGGATGGCATGATTTTGACGAACAAGCATGTGGTGTCGGATGTGGAAGCGGAGTACACCGTGACAACAAATGATGGAAAGAGTTATCCGGCAAAAATTTTGGCGCAGGACCCCGTGAATGATTTTGCCGTTTTAAAAATTGATGCGAAGGGATTGTCTGCCGTGACATTCGGCGATTCCGATAGTATCGCGATTGGTCAGACGGTGGTTGCGATTGGGAACTCATTGGCGCAATTTCCGAACACGGTAACAAAGGGGGTGATTTCCGGTTTGGGGCGGCGTGTGACTGCGGGGGACAATCGTGGGATGTCCGAAGTGATCGAAGGAGCGATTCAGACCGACGCGGCGATTAATCCGGGAAATTCCGGCGGGCCGCTTGTTAATCTACATGGGGAAGTGATTGGGATTAACACCGCTGTTTCACAAGCGGGACAGCTTATTGGATTTGCAATTCCCATCAATGAAGCAAAACGCGCGGTTGCGAGTGTGAAGAAGGCGGGAAAGATTGTGCGACCATGGCTTGGCGTGCGCTATGTGCTGGTGACAAAAGAACTTGCGGATAAAAATCAATTGACGGTTGACTATGGCGCGCTTGTGCTTCGGGGGCAGACGCAGACGGATTTTGCGGTGATTCCGGGGAGTCCGGCGGACAAAGCAGGGTTAGTGGAGAATGATATTATTTTGGAAATTGACGGTACGAAGATTGATAAAGATCACGCGCTTTCACGCATTGTCGCACGAAAGAATCCGGGGGATACGGTGACGTTGAAAGTGATATCGAAGGGGAAAGAGAAGACGGTGAAGGTGAAATTGGGGGAGTTTAAGTAAAGGATTTTGCCTGCGAGCAAAGCGCGAGCAGTTGCAAAGCCTTTACCCAGCCCTCTAAGCTCTATGTGCAACGGGCAGTACAATGAAACGGTAGTTAACTTGTAAAACGATTCGTTCGTCGAATACAGAGCATAGAGAGCTGGGTGCTCATTAGTTCTAACAACTCGGCGACGCAAGATTGCTTGCCTCGTTGAGAACAATGGCATATGGAAATGAAGGAACTCGTAAAGAGTATTGAAGACCTCCATGCGCGAATTCTCGACGCACGGAGGTATCTTTGACCTTGCGGGCAAACAAAAGTACCTCGATGTCCTTGATCGGCAGATGGAAGCGCCGAGTTTTTGGAATGATCAGAAGAATGCAAAGGCCGTGAGCGCGGAGGCAGCAGCACTGCGTACCGAGTTCGAGACGTGGGAGAAAATAACGCACGATGCTGGTGATCTTTTAGAAATCGCGAAACTTGATGCTGAAGATCAAAGCGTTTCATTGCGACAAGAATGTGAGGAACGCTTTTCTGTTATTGGAAAAGAGTTCAAACAGCTCGAGTTTACGACGTTATTTTCCGGAAAATACGATCGCAATAACGCAATCGTTGCGATTCATGCAGGGACTGGTGGTACTGAAGCGCAGGATTGGGCGGCGATGCTCTTGCGCATGTATTTGCGTTATTGCGAGCGCAAGGGACTTCACGCGCGCATCATTGATGAACACCGCGGGCAAGAGGCGGGAATGAAGAGCGTTGTGCTTGACGTGACGGGTGCTTTTGCTTATGGTTATTGTAAATCCGAGGCAGGTGTACATCGGCTTGTGCGCATCTCGCCGTTTGATTCGGAGCAGATGCGGCATACCTCATTTGCGCTTGTGGAGGTGTTGCCGGAGTTGGGGGAGATTTCTGAAATGGAAATAAAACCGGATGACATTGCGATGGACATGTATCGCTCGTCAGGCAAGGGCGGGCAGAACGTGCAAAAAGTTTCGACAGCGGTGCGCATCACCCATAAGCCGAGCGGCATCGTCGTAACATCACAAAGTGAGCGATCGCAGATTCAGAACCGCGAGAGCGCCATGAAAATTCTGCGCGCAAAGTTGTGGGATCGTATGGAGCGCGAGCGGCAATCGGAAAAGCAAAAGATTCGCGGTGAGTACGCGGAAGCCGCATGGGGAAACCAGATCCGGTCGTACGTCTTACACCCCTATCATTTAGTGAAAGACCATCGTACGGAGCACGAAACATCGCAGACAGACGCGATACTTGAAGGCGAGTTGGACGGGTTTGTTGAATCCTATTTGCGGTGGAGTAAAGAGCATGAAAAATAATCATCAATCATTATGAAGACATATCTCGTAACAGGGGGGGCCGGATTTATTGGTTCACATCTTGTACCTGCACTTCTTACGGCGGGACATCGTGTTCGTGTACTTGATGATTTTTCAACGGGCAAACGCGAGCACATCCCCAAGGGAGTCCAACTTTTTGAAGCGGATATTCGGAAACTTGATGCAATTCGTTCCGCGTTTGAAGGCGTAGACGGCGTATTTCATATGGGGGCATTGCCGCGCGTGCAACTTTCCATCGACAATCCGGTCGAGACGCATGACGTGAACGTGACGGGTACATTAAACGTGTTGCTTGCCGCGCGTGATGCGAAAGTGAAACGTGTCGTCTACTCCGCATCTTCCGCGGCGTATGGCGATCAAGCAACACTACCGTTGCATGAAGAGATGAAACCGAATCCGAAAAATCCCTACGGACTTCAAAAATATGTGGGGGAGGAATACGCGAAAATTTTTAGCATCTGTTATGGACTTGAAACAGTGTCGCTTCGCTATTTTAATATCTACGGACCGCGACTTTCATTTCAGGGAGCATATGTTTCGGTTATTGCGGTTTTTCTTCAACAAAATAAAAAAGGCGAGACGCTGACAATCGTTGGCGACGGCACACAGACGCGTGATTTTACGTTTGTCGAAGACGTCGTGCGCGCGAACATGGCAGCGATGGAAAGTGTGAAGGTTGGTAAAGGCGAGGTGGTGAATGTTGGCGCGGGAGTAAACCAGTCAGTCAATTTCATTGCAGAACAATTTGGCGGACCGACAACGCATACATCCCCGCGCATCGAGCCGCACGACACACTCGCGGATATCCGTAAAGCAAAAGTGCTCCTTGACTGGGAGCCGCGAACAAAGTTTGAGGAAGGATTAAAGCGAACACGAGAATGGTTTAAGTAAAATGGTATATCATAGATTATGCGCGTGACGATTGTTGGGCCAGGGTATGTAGGATTGCCGAGCGCCGTAGTGTTTGCCGGACTTGGGCATCATGTTTTTTTATTGGGAAATATTCCCGAACAGGTAGAGCGCTTGCAGAAGGGCGAGATACATCTGCATGAACCAGGACTTGCCGAGTCGTTTCGTGATCTTGTGCGAGAGGGGAAGATTGTGCCGACACTTTCGTATGCAGATGCCATCCCCAGCGCGGATGTGGTAGTGATTGCCGTCGGGACACCGTCAGGAAAATACGGTGAAGCGGATTTACGTTATGTGTTTGCTGCGGTACGTGATTTGGCGGAGCATCTTTCTGATTATACGGTGGTGGCGATGAAGAGCACGGTTCCTGTGGGTACGGCGGAGAAGGTACGAGAGATTATATCCGCTGTCATCCTGAGCTCGCCACCGCCTTTGGCGGGGCCCCGCTGGAAGCGGTGGGCGAAGGATCTGGATTCTTCTCCGCCGAAAGCGGATCAGAATGACAGACCTATTACTTTTGATGTGGCATCGTGTCCGGAATTTTTGCGCGAAGGTACGGCGCTTTTCGACACAAAAAATCCGGATCGTATTGTGATTGGCGTAACAAGTGACAAAGCGCGTGATCTGTTGCTTGAGCTACATCAAGAACTTCCGGGCGAGCGTGTAGTGACTGATCCTAAAAGCGCGGAATGCATCAAGTACGCGTCGAACGCTTTTTTAGCGACGAAGATTTCGTTTATCAACGAGATTGCGAATATCTGCGAAGGAGTAGGCGCGGATGTTACCGAGGTTGCACGGGGTATGGGGCTTGATTCGCGCATCGGATCAAAATTTTTAAAAGCGGGGTTGGGGTGGTCGGGGAGTTGTTTCCCAAAAGATGTCCGCGCGTTGCATCATATTGCATTTTCGAATAACTACGAGCCGCAAATTTTAAAGGCGGCAATCGAGGTGAATAATGATCAGCGACGTCGGCTTGTTGCGAAGCTTCATGCCGCGTTGGGAGGGGATCTTCAAGGGAAGACGATAGCGATTCTTGGGCTTGCGTTCAAACCACATACGGATGATATCCGTGAATCAGCGGCGATTGACTTGATCTATTTGTTGCAACAGAAAGGCGCGCATGTGCGTGTACACGATCCGGTAGCGCGACCGGACGATCGGGATGTTTTTAAAGATGTTCGTTTCATGGACAGTGCGCAGGACGCAGTGCGTGATGCGGATGCGGTGGTGATTGCAACTGAATGGCCGGAATTTAAGGAGCTGGATTGGCGTGCGTTGCGTGCGATTGTGCGGAATCCGTTCATCGCCGACGGACGTAATCTTTTAGATCCAAAATTAATGCGTGCTGCTGGATGGAAATATGCATCCGTCGGACGACCATAATATGATCCTTGTTGTTGATTTCCGTAACTTATCATTTTTGTTAATTTCCTGAAATAGAAAGAATGAAAAAGGTACTGGGTTAATAGAAATAAGAAAGGAAATTTTGTATAGAGTACTATAGATTTTTTTTGAATAGAGCAGCTACTCAGTGATCACTACTGTACATTTTTAAGAGTTTTAACTATACTTAAAATACAACAATAAATCATCAACAGTTTTAAGTATGAATAAAATATACAAAAAAAGACCCTATTATCTTAATAAAATCGCTCCTTTTATTGGAGTTGATATTATTAAGGTGCTCATTGGACAGCGACGTGTTGGTAAAAGTTATATTTTATTGCAGTTAATTGATGTGATAAAGAGTAGGGATAATAAAGCCAATATTGTTTACATCAATAAAGAAGAGAATGAATATGAAACAATTGTTACCTATCGTGATTTAATTGTTTATGTTGAAAAGCGTGCGATTGCAGGTGTAAAAAATTATTTATTTGTTGATGAAATTCAGGATATAGAAAATTTTGAAAAAGCACTGCGGCATTTGTTTGCTAAAAAAACCTTCGATCTTTATTGTACTGGTAGTAATGCTCGCTTACTTTCTTCAGAGATTGCTACCGGTTTGTCCGGTCGTTATATTGAAATTCCAATTCATGCGCTATCGTATCAAGAGTTTTTACAGTTTCATAACTTAGTGGGTGGTGAAGATTCTTTATTAAAATATATTCGTTACGGAGGGCTGCCATTTCTTATCAATGTTGAACTTGTCGATGAAATTGTTTATGGCTATATACAGAGCATTTATAATACGATCATCTTGAAGGATGTGGTAGCACGGTTTAAGATTAGAAATATTAATTTTCTTAACCGTCTCTTGGAGTATTTGGCGGATAATATCGGATCGCTCGTATCTGCCAATCGAATTAGTGATTTTTTGAAATCACAAAAGATAAAAACCACGCCCAACATTATTTTAAATTATTTGTCATATCTTACCTCAAGTTTTATTATTCGTGATGTGCATCGTGCGGACATTAAGGGGAAGAAAATTTTTGAGATTAATGAAAAATATTATTGGGAGGATTTGGGCTTAAGGAATTCCTTGGTTGGTTATAAAGCCATGGAGGTTGGGCAGATGCTGGAAAATTTAGTTTTTTTACATCTATCGCGGTTAGGATTCAAAATTCACATCGGCCAACTCGATGGGAAAGAAGTAGATTTTGTTGCCGAAAGGGAAGGGCGGAAAATATATATACAAGTCGCATACCTCATGAGTGACAAGACGACAAAGGAAAGGGAGTTTGGTAATTTATTGGCGATACAGGATAATTATCAGAAAATTGTCGTCTCGATGGACAAGATAATCGGCAATGATTATGAAGGGATTTTTCATTATCAGATTATTGATTTTTTACAGGATGACAAATTAGTAGCAGTGTAGATCAGTGATTTTCACTTTTGCATATCATCAATTATGATCCTTGTTTCCGGTTCACTCGCCTACGATCGCATTATGAATTTTAGTATATTCGAACCACAAATTTGACAGAATTTATGGTTTAGTATATCATAGAAATATGGAATTCATAAGGAAACAGGCAATAAAAGGAAATATTTCTCCTCATAGGGCATTGATTATATATGGTCCGAGAAGAGTTGGGAAAACTACGGTTCTTCAGTCATATTTGAATACTGCGGAAGCAAAAAATAATTATCCACGAATTTTCTCTTCAACAGGAGACGACTTTACTTTACGAGAATTATTTCATTCCGAGAAACTGAAAGATATCATGGATTTTGCTCGATCGTATGATTGCATTGCCATTGATGAAGCACAGTTTATTCCGAGTATCGGATTGGGATCGAAAATGATTATTGATGCCTTTCCTGAAAAAGCACTCATACTCACTGGATCCTCATCATTTAAGCTTTCGGAGAAAATCGGTGAACCACTTACCGGCAGGCATTTTACATTAACACTTCTGCCGTTGTCCCAGAGCGAGATGCGCGCTAGCCGCTTTGAACTCAAGAACGCGTTGTCTGATTTTTTGATTTACGGATCGTATCCGGAAGTCTTGCTTGAGCAGGATAAGAAAAAGAAGGCTAAAATTCTTACGGAACTTGTTTCTTCGTATCTTTTCAAAGATGTGCTTGCGCTTGAAAAAATTAAGTCGCCAAACCTTTTGCTTGACGTTGTGAAGTGTCTCGCATTTCAAATTGGTAACGAAGTATCGTTGAATGAAATCGCAAGAACCGTAAAGACCGATGTAAAGACCGTTGACCGCTATATTGATATACTGGAAAAAATGTTTGTTGTGAAGCGCGTTCGAGGATTCAGTCGAAATCTTCGTAACGAAATTTCAAAAAAAGCAAAATATTATTTTCTCGACAATGGTGTGCGGAACGCAGTCATTGCACAATTTAATGACTTAACGCTTCGCAACGATGTCGGTGCACTTTGGGAAAATTTTATTTTTATGGAACTTATTAAGAAAAGTTCTATTGAGGGATCTGTCGATAGTTTGTATTTTTGGCGTACGCACACCGGACAGGAGATAGATATCGTGAAGGAATCCAACGGCGTGCTCACTGCAATTGAGTGCAAGTGGTCGGCGAAGAATGTTGTTCCGCCGCCATTATGGACCGCCGCATATCCTTCAGCATCATTTCTTACACTCCATAAGGAAAATTATCTTGAATATTTTTTACCATGATCCTTGTTTCCGGTTCACTCGCCTACGATCGCATTATGAATTTTCCCGGCTACTTTCGGGATCATTTGTTGCCGGAAAAATTGCATCAAATCTCGGTGAGTTTTTTTATCCCAACGATGCATGAGCATTTCGGCGGCACGGCAGGAAACATCGCCTACAGTCTCGCGCTTCTTGGAGAAAATCCGGTTATTCTTGGAAGTGCGGGGAATGATTACGGACCGTATTTGGCGTGGCAGAAAAAACACGGCATCAATGTTTCAAAAATACGCATGATTAAAGATATGCCTACCGCGGGTGCGTATATCATGACGGATAAGGGAGATAATCAGATCACGGCGTTTCATCCGGGGGCGATGACACAACGTGTAACGTGTAACATGAAGCGTGTAACACAGGGAGCGAAGATCGCGATTGTGTCGCCGGGGAATTTTGACGATATGCGTGCATTATCTCGAGTGTATAAAAAATATG
>JAUSHC010000078.1 GCA_030648795.1 bacterium
CTTATTGAGAAAATTAAGGATAAGAGCACTTTGAAATTAGCTCTCGCTTTTCTTTACTTGGGTGAAGGGAGTAAGTGGCGATCTCATAGCGGGGCAATGCTGGGTAGTTCTGATCCAGACATCATTCGACTTTATATAAGGCTACTTGGTCTATGTTATGGAATTCAATCAAATAGGTTAAAGTGTCGTGTAAGCTATCGAACTGATCAGGATATAAATTATTTGCAGAAATACTGGTCGGAAGTTTCTGGAATACCATTGGTAAATTTTTATAAAACAAAACCAGACCCGCGCACCAAGGGAAAACCAACAAAAAAGTTAGATTATATGGGAGTTTGCGTTATTACGGGAGCTGGAACTAATATACAGTTAGAGTTAGAATTAATTCCGAAGTTAGTTTTGAAGGGCCTATAGTTCAATGGTAGAATATGCCCATGGCATGGGCAGGGTGCGAGTTCGATTCTCGCTAGGTCCAAAATATGATAAAAGGCATTGATTATATAGGGATTTGCGTTAATTATATCTGTCACGACGGTAATGGTCGTATTGTTTTAAATAAGCGTGGGAAGAATAGTAGGGATGAAGTTGGTAGATGGGATTGTGGTGGCGGATCGCTGGATTTTGGAGCAACAGTTGACGAGACTTTAAAGAAAGAGATAAAGGAAGAGTATGCCACTGACGTTATTTCTTTTGAATTTCTTGGATATCGTGATGTTTTTCGTGAATTAGACGGCAAGAAGACACATTGGCTCGCAATCGACTTTATGGTTCTTCTGGATCCGGCACAGGTAAAAAATGCAGAACCGCATAAGTTTGACGCCGTAGAATGGTTTACTCTAGCCACCTTACCATCACCATTGCATTTTGGTTTTTCGCAAATGCTTGAGAAATATAGTAAGAAGGTCAATGAATTAAGCGAAAAATAAACTTCGTTCCACGTGGAACAAAAAAGTCCGCTGAAGAAGCGGATTTTTTTTGTTCGAGCGTTATAAAGTTTTTAGATTTAGTGCTTACGGGTTCGCTGTCATCTTCGATGGGGACGAATCTGTCCGACTTTTTGTGCAAATCAATTTCTAAGAAAGAAGAAGGGTTCGGATGCGTTTGTGGATCTTTATCATTTCGACTTAAGCGAATGGAGTGAGCGAAGTGGAGAAATCTCAACAATCATTGCCATAATGAGATCTCTCGACTGTATTCGCTCCGCTCATTCCGCTCGAGATGACACAAAAAATGTTTTTATTACATAATATATTAGGTATTATTGTCAAGTTTATGGTATAATATATTGACTAAATAGATAGTTTATTGATTAATGTTGAATTTGACACCATTCTCTATCTGATATAATTTGTAGGAACTGTAGTGATGGGGATAGTATCGCCGCTCGTGTAGCCGACAGCGAACGGTGAATGACAAACAACGTCGGTAAAGAAAGAGGAGTATGATTGTGTGTGGAGCCAATGTGACGGAAGAGGGACCGATAGAATTTGGAACAAGGATGGGGTTTATACTTCCGGAGGATGGGGTTGATCTCAAGAAGCTCGAACGCGATCTTCTCGTCCAGGCGCTTGAACGTACGCGCGGGAATAAGGCAAGGGCAGGGAGGTTGTTGGGGCTCTCGCGGGATCAAGTTCGATACCGTATGGAGAGGTACGGGATTAAGTGAGTCGACTGATCGTTGATGTATTCGTCAGTCGATAGCGATTTTTACTACCGGTCGTTTCCCCTTGTGGATCGCCGGTTTTTTTTCTTAAAAAAAAGATCCCTGGGTGGGATCTAGTGCGAAAGGATTGTGACGGTGACGATTTGTCGTCCCCACTCTAGCGCTTCGTCGTGCGTGGCAAAGCGAAGATCGATGTGATACTGTCCGCGTTCTCGCCATGCGCGTCGCAGTGCGCCGCCGGTGTCGTCTACTTCGCGAACGCCAATGCTGGGAATGGAAATGCGTGTGCGATAAGGCAAGGCGCGTGGATCAGCGGCAACGCCATCAATAACGAATGCGTCATCGCCGATGGATGTTTCACCATCGGCAGAATCACCGCAACATAGTTCGCACGGACAGTAAGCCGTGGAAAGAACGACGATGGTCTGTTCTTTTTGCGCGGCATTGTTCCGCTCCGGTATAATTGGAGTGGATTCGTGACGAGAAGTTGTTGAAAGAGCAAAGATGACTGCAAAAATGCAGAATCCAAATGATAGAAGATTTCTCACGACAAGCTCCTTTCTGACTTTCTACAGTACAGGAGTTATTTTGTAAGTGCAAGTTAAGGCTGGAGGTGCGAAAAAGAATATTTCCTGAGCGGATCCGTCAGTCGGCGGAGGAGTTGAAGTATTTTTTACTACTATCCCCGACAGCCTTCGACAAGCTCAGGCGATAAAATAATTTTTCTATACTATCAAATAAAAAAAAGAGACCTTTTGTGGCGGAAGGTCTCGAGTTAATATAACGATTATTTTTTACGTGAGTTCTTATACAATCCGCACCACTCCTTTGTCAGCGTCCACCTCTATCATGTTACCGTCTTTAAAAGTTTTTGTTGCGATGCCCGTACCAATAACGCAAGGTTTTTTCATTTCACGAGCGATAATAGCGGCATGACATAAAACCCCGCCTTCGTCGGTGACAAAAGCCGCGGCCTTATTCATTGCGGGAATGTATTCCGGCGACGTCATCATCGTTACAAGAATTTCTCCACGTCGAAGTTTTGGTACGTCTTCTTTCTTTAACAATAATCGTACTCTTCCTCTTATCACCCCTCCGTGCGCTGTGCTCCCGTTCACAGAATCTTTTGTATTATTTGACGCTTCTCCAAGCTCGCGTCGTGAGACTTTTTGTCCACGATCGTTAATAGAGAGTATAGTCTTTCCGCGCTCGCTCAAAAGAACATAGCTTCGTATTCTCTTCTTCAATTCTTTTTTATTTGGAGTACTTTTTTTAAATAGAAGACGAATAATTTCTTGCGGCGAGAGTGCGGCAACCTCCCTTAATGTATGGCCGGTTCTCCCCCCAATTTTTTTTAGTAAGGGTTGGATAAAATAGTTAGACTTGGACTGCATTTCGATTCTCCATGTACGTAGCCATACATAGCGCCGCAAGAGTTCAACCTGTCCGAGTAGGGATCCTTTTATCTTCAGTTCTGCGATGGTGTTTCTATATGTTCTTTCATCAACGACTAATTGTTTTTTGGTATCTCGAATATGCGATGCCAATGACGGCGTCTCCATACGCAGGAGATCCTGCATCCTGTTTTTGTAGTAGGAATTTTTGAACGGTTTTTCATCCACATTATAACAACTTAACCAACGGTATTTATCAGCGTGTCGCTGTAGTATTTTTGAATAGTTGTGTATCTTATTCTTCATAATATACAGCGCCAATTCTGCAAGATCCAACTGCTCTTGGCTTGTTGCTGGGAGTTCGGGGGTGGTCGTGATGCGGGCGAGAAATTTTTGTATGTTATTTGCCTCGACTTTTTTTGAGAGGAAGTCCGTTATGTTTTTTGTGATGGCGTATTCGATGGAAACCGGAAGAACGACGAACGGTACGAATTTTGTGAATGCGTGGCAATACGTTTTAAATATTGCGATGAACGTCTTCGACGAAGCTGTGCGAAGAGCACTTTCTCCGAGTTCTTTGCTTGTGTCCACCAATGCATTACATCTCGATATGCATTCGTCCGCGTGCGACTGCGAGAACGTGGAGTTTTTTTGAATCTTTGAAAGAAGTATCGTAGCAATCTTTTTTGTATCCTCATTTTTTATGTAATAGCTACTCAGTTCATCGCTGGTTGCAACCAGACAATCAATAGCAGTCCCCAAATATTTTTTCGTCTGCACACGAGAACCTTCCGCCATAAGAAACGCTCTTAAGACGGATACGCGTCTACTGACTATTAATTTCCATTTTGTTGTTGGCATATTACGAATCATACTATGAATGAAGAATAAATTCATCAGTTGTTAAAATCTGAGCGAATACAT
>JAUSHC010000092.1 GCA_030648795.1 bacterium
GCGCATCGGAGACGGCGCAAATACGTATTATAATAAAAATGATTTTCAGGTGACATCGACGCCAACGCGAGGAACATCGAATAAAATAACACAAGAAGAGGTATCACAAAATTCGTCAACAAAGCACACGTTGATTATCTCTGAAGTCTTACCAAATCCGTCGTCACAAAATATCGACGATGAGTTTATTGAGCTTTATAATAATGGAGAAAATCCCGTTTCGCTTGCGGGCTGGACTCTGACGGTTTCAAGTGGCGCGAAGTACATCGTTCCAGAATACAATGCTCCTCGGATAGAACCAAAAAAATATGGTGCATTGTTTCGAAGTGTCACCCATCTTGCGCTTCGAAACACCGGCGGAGATATGGTCAAGCTTTTTTCACCGACAAGTGAAAAAGCTGTTGCGACTCTGTCGTATCGAGATACGGCACCCTTGGGTATGAGCTACATGCTCCTTTCGGGTGTCAATTACGCATGGACACAAAAACCTACCCCCGGTCAAACAAATGTAGAGGTGCACGCAAACCGCGCCCCCGAAATTTTACTTGAGGGAAATTTTAGCGGACCGGTTGGTGATCCACTTTCATTCGATGCGTCAGATACAAGCGATCCGGATAAAGACTCGTTGACGTTTGAATGGAGTTTTGGCGATGGTGATACTGCCCGAGGAGCCACCGTTCAGCACATGTATAAAAAAGATGGCTCATTTGTTCTACTGCTCTCGGTCGGAGATGGCGAGAAGCGTTCCGTCATAACAAGGACGGTAAAGATTTTTCAAAATAAAAAGGAGCATGATATATCACGGCCGGATTTTTTGGGAGAGAATGTTTTAGGTACTCAACAATCAATCTCACTCGTGTTATCAGAAGTAGTCCCAAATCCAAAAGGGGCAGATGAGGATGAGTTTATTGAACTGGAAAATAAAGGAAATAACATTGTGGTATTGGATGGGTGGAGGATAACACTCCCACTCCAAAAACGAGAGTATCGTCTGGCGGGTACGGTATCTATCGCCCCGCATGGATTTTTTTCATTTACGAAAAAAAGCGGAGCATTTTCACTGCGGAACACAAAAGAACAGATCACTCTCGTTGATCCAAGCGGAAAGAGTATCGATGAGATCACGTACGACGATCCACCGTCTGCAATGAGTTTGTCGAAGCGACCAGATGGGTTGTGGGAGTGGACGAACTATCTTACAGATGGAAAAGCAAATAGATTCCCCAAAGCGCAGGAAGATAGTGACGCTTCACCTGTGTTGACATTAGGTAAAGAGCCTGTCGTCCAGGCGAAAAATGGCGCCTCACAATCGACGCTTGCGTATGTGCGCACCATGCGTTCGGGTACCGTCGTGAATATACAGGGTGTCGTTTCTGTCGAGCCGGGGATATTGGGCGAAGATAAATTTTATGTAGCGGGATCCGGTATTCAAATATGGAACACAAACAAACAGTTTCCAAAGCTTGCGCGCGGTGATCGGATATCGGTGAAAGGCATTATACGAAAAAATGCGAAAGAGCAGTCGATCAAAATAGCGTCCGCGTCCGATGTGCATGTCGTCTCATCGGGTGATGCGCCAGAGCCCCACGACCTTGAGTTAAAAGATATTAGCGATACTCGTGAGGGGTGGCTTGTACGCATAGCCGGTACGGTACAGAAGATGCAGTGGCCCAACATCTATCTTGAAAATGGTGACGCGACAACGCGAGTATACATCGCCAAAACAACCGGCATTGAAAAACAAGAATTTCAAAAAGGCGACACCCTTGCCGTAGTTGGTATTGTCAGTCAAACGCAGACGGGTTTTCGGGTGTTGCCACGTGATAGCGACGACATCGTTTTGTCGGGAAAGAAAAGTGAAACAGTGAATCAAAAAGATTCACCAGTGAGCACTCCGGAGAAAAACGAGTCTCTCGATAAACCAAAAGAAGGATCATCGATCGTTCACTACATTGTCGTTGCAGTGCTTGGGCTGTTGATTGTTATGGGGGGATTATTCCTTGAATATCTGCGAATACGAAAGGAAAAAAATGGTTGACAGAGAAAAGGTTGCTTGATATTATGCGTGCATATTGAATTTTGCGGGTATCGTATAGCGGTAATATATTACCTTGCCAAGGTAAGGCGGAGGGTTCGACTCCCTCTACCCGCTCCAGATGAATTTTCAACACAAAAACAGAGGGTATTTCACCTCTGTTTTTGTGTTGAAATTGATGCAATTTCATTGAGGTGAGAAAGTCCTTTCATAATAACCTTTGAACTCGCTTTGTTCCTCTCCCCTACGAAGAAAATGAGACCATAGTCGCCCCGCCGATGAGTCTTCCTAAACTTTCTTGAGCAACCCGTAAAGTCATTTTGTCATTCCCATATACTCCAGCAGAAAGTAAGTCAATTGGAAAGGCCAGATTTTTATCATTCATTCCTTGCCAACTAAAATCATGCTTCAATCCGTCTATAGTAGTATCAAATTTTTTGAACACCGGCCATTGCATTATCGTTTTCCGTATCAAATCAATATCCTGCAATAAATTTGGTATCTCGCGAACTAGAATTTCCTCCCTCATCTCACGATTTTCTTTCACAAATTTTTGATATTTTTTGTCTGATTTTTCAAGAGAATGCTGATCTACACTTGCCTGATATTGATCAGTAGCCTTTGCCTTCTCAAGCACATCTTTTGCCACTTTTTTCTCTTCACCTCCAAGATCCGTGTTACGAACCTCACGAAGAGTGTTCGCAAGGTTATTGCGATATCCTTCCCTCATATTTTTATTTTAAAGAATAAATTTATTTCACCTATATTTTACTCTCTCTCTGACAAGGGGATAATTCTATACATCGCTTATTGAGTCGATGACCATGGCGAGGTGGAGTACCGAATGTCGATATACAAAAATGAGGTTTGGAATAAAAGGTTTTCAATGAAATAGGTGCGAGCGGAGTTTTACGGGATCTCCAGGTGATTTTAGGGCAAAGGTACTCATCATCAGGTGAATGTTTTTGTTTTAACGGCGGCTATCTTAAAATTATCATCTTATAAATTATCATTTGACAATTGTCTCAAAATTGTCTATGATACGTCTATAGTAAATCATTGATCTGTAACGCATGTTTCAACCACGCTACACTATTACCGCAAAGCTACTCGCCAACATTAAGCGCATAGCCGTTTTGGTTGCCGAGCTTAACAGCAAACGCTTTCCCAGCGTCGTGTTGTTTGATTTTGAACGCAAAGCCAGGGAGATTTCCGCTCACGCCTCCACAAGTATTGAGGGTAATCCGCTTCCACTGACCGAAGTCAAAAAAATTCTCAAAAATGCTCCCGTGCATATCCGCGACACCGAACGCGAGGTGCTCAATTACAATAAAGCGTTGCTCTACCTTAACACCTTAGCCAAGAAAGATGTCCCCGCATTGACCATTCCCTTGATACTGAAGATTCACGGCATGGTCATGGATGGACTCACGCAGAAACATAAGGTGGGTACAATCCGGCAAGAGCCGGTGTTTGTCAATGACGTAAGGACACGACAGCCAATCTATCTGCCGCCCGATCATCAAGACACGACAACTCTTATGAAAGATTTATTAGGGTTTGTAACCCAGAATCGGCATACAATCGATCCGTTGATTGTCGCCGGCATTTTTCATAGGCAACACGTCATCATTCATCCCTTCATTGATGGCAACGGACGCAGTACCCGGCTTGCAACCAAAGTGCTTTTTGCCGAGATGGGGCTCAATACGTTCAATCTCTTTAGCTTTGAAAATTATTATAATAACAACGTCACAAAGTATTTTCAGAACGTCGGTCTTGTTGGTAATTACTACGATCTCAAGGAGACGATAGACTTCACGCAATGGCTTGAGTATTTTACCGCCGGTATTATTGATGAGTTGTTGCGCGTTGGCGGTGATCTTGCACATGCCGCTGTAACACCGCGCACAGAACTAAAGCCCTACCACCAGATAGTTTTAACTACCATTAAAAAACAGGGGTTCATTCGAGACAGTGATTACGCCAAGCTTACTATTCGCGCTCGGGCAA
This sequence comes from bacterium, assembly GCA_030648795.1. GTDB lineage: Bacteria > Patescibacteriota > Patescibacteriia > JACQSD01 > JACQSD01 > JAUSHC01. The sequence continues at coordinate 4,049 of JAUSHC010000092.1, forward strand.
CGAGAAACCTGGATTTTAGAAAATTGATTGAACTTGATTTGATTGAACGGCAGGGCAAAGGGCGGGGCGCATATTATGTTTTTAAGAAATAACTAGCAATAAATCAATTCTGACGTCGTGCTACACTACACAATCATTGCTTCCGTAGCAGGCAGTAAAGGTATATAAAATCT
>JAUSHC010000002.1 GCA_030648795.1 bacterium
CAGACAAATTCACTGAATTTTGGACTTCAGAAAGCAAGAGGGATCTATGTGGCGCGAACAGATGCGGGAGACATTTCTTTACCGAAACGGTTTGGAACACAGGTAGTTTATCTTGAAGCGCATCTAGAGGTTGCAGTAGTAGGAACAGGAGCTATCCGCTATAATCCGGAAGGAAAGGTTATAGACGTTCTGCGTATGCCCGGCGACGCTCTTACCATGCGGCAAATGGCAGTAGTGACGAATCCGATTATTCACATCAGCACGATGATGCGAAAAGATATTATTATTAAAGTCGGCAGCTATCGGTTAGAATATCCCATTGCCGCGGATTATGATCTCTGGTCGAGATTACTGAAGAGCAGTTTTTCTTTAGTGAACATTCCTGATATATTAGCAGGGTATGAAGTGTCATCCGAAAGCCTGAACGGAATTCATAGAAGTGGTACATTAATTAAGGAGGTGAGCAAGATTATTCAATCGAATGTTGGAGCCTTTACTCAGCATTCGATCTCACTAAAGCAGGCTGAGGATCTCTATAAATTTTTTATGCTCGATATGGATATGCTTTCACGCGATGACATAGAGAATACTGCGCGTCTCTATGCAGAACTTATGACCACACTGCAGCTACCACGTCGTGAGATACATTATCAACTTTTGCGGAAGTATGCGAAGTATATTGCGTGTCACCGTGGTGGTTTTTCGTTGAACGACCGTTTCGCTGTGGCTCGATTATTTTTTGAAAAGAGTGACGGTCTATTTTCATGGCAAGGCATAGTTCAAGATATAAACAGGAGATGGCAAGGCATTCTCTGGCGCCACAATTTTCTATGGAAGTATTAATAGGTTGGCTACATTCTTTGACTCTTGTAATTCCAGGCGTAACGCTCCTCTATCTTTGGTATAAGCGCAAGGGCATTGAGATTGACCACATTTTTTTGTTTACTCTAGGGTTTATTTTTTATTTGATTTTGCCTTTTACGCTCGCTGAGACAGAGTTATTTTCTGCCAACCTAGGAGTGTATCCGACATGGAAAAGAGCTTTTGACGCCATTACTCCACAAACGTGGGTTTGGTATTTTATTTCCGTATTATTATTTTACGGGTCATTTATTGCGGGGAGCTGGATGAGTAGTAAACGATCTTTACCGGCCGTAAAAATAAAGAACGACATAGATCCCACGGCGCTGAACATATTCTTTGTGATTGCTTTATTTTTTATTTTTGTATTTGGATACTCACTACGAGGTTACTTTTTTTTCGCTTACCAAAAATCTACGCAAATACCCGTATTTGATTCGTTTATCGCCGCGTCAATTCTGTTAATGAGCGTTGCGGTATGCGCAACGATCCGCCGTTATTATAAGAGGAAAGAAGGGCAGTCATTATGGAAATTACTCTTTAACCCGGCGGTAATCAGTTACTGCATTGTGGCGGTCTTGCTGATTTCGATGGGTGGGAGAGTTATTGTGGGTTCTTCGCTCATTATGGTCGCTGTATTTTTTTCCGTATATATCCGGCGGATTCATCCGCTTGCCGCAATTGCTATTTTTATAGCGCTCATATTATCTTCGCATGTAGTTTCAATGTGGCGGATCGGTGTTTCAATGCAAGATACGTTTGCTATTCAGGAGTATTTCGTGTTGCGCGGATGGCTAATGGCTGCCACGGTGTTCTCTTCCGAAAATTTCAATGTGGGTTATTCCTTGATAGATTTTCTTGGGAAATATTCTCTACCAATACTTCGCTTTCCCCTCGTGCTCTTCAGTAATCTTATTGGGCTTATCCCATCGTTTCTTTTCCCAGCTAAAACATCATGGATGGTGGGCTTTACATCCCTAGGGTATAATGTCGGCGGTTTGTCAGGAGGATTCAATGCGTATATTTCACTGGTGGTCAATTTCGGCATACTGGGTGCCTCGCTATTTCTTTTTGGATTGTCTTATGTATTGCAGCAGCTCAAACATTATTCTGGTCCGATCGCGACGGCAGTATATGTGATGTTAAGCGGATGGCTGGCTGCACTATTCTTTAGAAATTTTGAGCAAACCGTTATTAAGCAGATGCTGGAGTTTTCAGTGCTCATGCCACTCGCGCTTTTAGTGGTATCACGCATTCTTATGAAGAGGAAAGAGAAGCTGTTACATCGTCAGCTATGAACACAATGGACGCCTTTCGATATCTTTGTATAGAAAAGATACGCCGCATTGATCCATTATGGATTCGTCGTTTTACTGTTTTCGGGGTTGCTATTTTTTTTGTATCGCTACCATTTTTTAGCATTGAATGGCAAGTCTTCGGCATCGAAAGACTAGAGATCAAGGTGCCAATGGTGGCATTTCTTTTGGTGCTCATAGCGTGGGTGATCAATGGATTGTATGCACCACATCGCTTAAGCAGAGAAGCAATACTTTTTTGTTTTTTAGCGTTCATGTACAGTGCATCACAGTTTCTTTCGCTCGTGAATTCCCCATATCCATCGCAATCCTTTATCCAAGGGATCATTGTTACTCTCTTATTGATTATGATGATCGTCGTTTCTCAGATCATGCAAGACAGAAGACTTGTTCAATATATGTATGGTGCGATGGGAGCTTTCTCTCTTCTTTGGGGGCTGTACGTTTTGGGGGCGTATCAATTTTTCGTGAGCGCGACGGCACGGTTAGGACAATATGGTACGATTCTCATTCCGCGTTGGCAGGGTGACGCCGCATCGTTTGGCGATACTTTATTGTTTGTGACGGGGGCTGTTTACTGGATTTTTTTCTGGTTTGCAGAAAAGAAAATTGGCCGTTGGATCATCTGGTTGTTGATACCGCTATGGCTACAGTTATTTATTCTACCATTTACAAAGGCGCTTATTCCTGCTGTTTTTTTCTTTTTTATTATTGGAATTATATTGTTACGAAAAAGAAAGAGAATGATTATGGCTGTCAGTCTCGCGCTGTTTGTCGTTTTTACCCTTTTTTATGATCCTATTTCACAGTATGCAGGTGTGGGATATGGAAAATTGGTTGCGATATTACAGTGGCAAACAAGAGACCAGCCTATCGCTTATTTAGAATCAGCGTCAACGGTACCAACCGCGTCAACGGTACCAACCGCTATTGATGGTAAAGAGTACGAGAGAAGAGATAGTTTAACTCGGTTTAATCCATTTACGCCCTATGGCGCTAATTCAATTTTTATCCGTTTGAAAGCGATACGAGTGAGTATTGAGCAGGCACAAGATCATTTTTTCTTTGGGAATGGCGCCGGTCTTTCACGGGCACTGTTGCCGAGACTTGCGGATAAGTTTGACATGAGACTTAGTGCGGAAGAGCGTGTTGAGTACGAAAATGCCGGTATATATGGCGTAGCGGCTAATACGAGCGTTATTGATTCGCATAATCTATTTCTTACGGAGTTATTTAATGTGGGGATTATTGGAACTCTTGCCTTGACTGGACTTGTGCTACTCGTTATAAAACGACAGATACGTATTCTGCGCGAGAAAGCATATCAGAATGATACGATCTACGTTTTAGTTTTATCAACTTTCGTTGCGTTACTATTGTATAGAATGGCGGGCAGTTATATTGTTATTCCATTTTTTTGGGCAACGCTTGGTTTATTATTCGCACTAAGCGAAAGAGAAATTGGCAGCGTTGATCCTACATCAGCTACTATTTCATGAAAATTCTTTTGGTCGGCGGCGCTGGGTATCTTGGCGGCGCACTCACCGATATACTCATACAGTCACCGCACGAAATCCTTGTGTATGATATTTTGTTATACGAAGAATCGTATCGGAAAAACGTGCCGTTTGTGCATGGCGATGTACGTGATCAAGAAAAGTTGCAGAAGCATCTTGATTGGGCGGACGTTGTGGTGTGGCTTGCGGCGCTTGTTGGCGATCCGGCGTGTACATTGAATGAACAGTTGACGCTTACGATCAACCGTGATGCAGTTGTGTATCTTCGAGATCACTTCAAAGGACGCATTCTATTTATGTCATCGTGCTCGGTCTATGGTGCAAGCGATGGCGTCTTAGACGAAACATCAGCGCTACAGCCATTGTCGCTTTATGCTAAGACAAAACAATGGGCAGAAGAAATTCTCGTATCACATGCACACGCGTTGATTTTTCGTTTGGGGACGTTGTATGGAGTCGGAGATCGCTTTGCGCGTATTCGTTTTGATCTTGTTGTGAATACGCTCGTTATGCGCGCGGCATTGCATAAAAAGTTTAGTGTCTTTGGCGGCAATCAGTATCGGCCGTTATTGCATGTGCGGGATGCGGCTTCGGCAATCGCACTCGCGTTAGGATGCAACGAGCATGGGATCTATAATCTGCATAGTGAAAACGTGACTATTCTCGACATTGCAGAACGCATAAAGAAATATTTTCCTGATGTACACGTTGCGATGACGGATACGCATTTTCAGGATAACCGGAATTATCGTGTCTCGAGTGAGAAGGTAAAACGTGACCTTGGTTTTTCGTTATCGTATACAGTTGAGGATGGCATTCAAGAATTAAAAAAACTCCTTGAAGAAGAGCGTATTAAAGATTCATTTATCCGACGTTTTTCCAATTATCTTTACTTGAAGCCGCTTCTTTCAGAATATCAATCGCCCTTAGGCAAGGTGATCAAACTACATGAATGAACTTTCCATCATCATTCCGTGCATTTCGACGACGGAGTATCTTCCGCAATTTTTGGATACGCTTGTAGTTCATCTCATGGAAAATCCGAGCGATATTGATTGTATTGTGGTAACACATGAAGGTGTCCTTGAGCCTGAAATTATTATTGCGCATACACGAAAGCATTATCCGTGGTTGCGGTTAGCAATAGTGCAGCGGAAGGGGAGTACGCGGAATTTTGGTACGCTTGCGCGTTTCGGCATTGCATATTCGACGAGCAGGTATGTGGTGCTCGTGTCTCCCTATGGCGAGGATGATGTGAGTATTATTCCGCGGATGCTCGCGGCGATTCGTCAGGGTACACAAGTTGTGCAAGCAACACGATATACTGCCGAAGCGTCTAGCCATTCGCTGCCATTGCGTTTTCGTATCTATCAATTCTTGTATCGTTTTCTTACACGCGCGTTCCTCGGTTTTTCGATTACTGACTCGACGTATGGATTTAAGATGTTTGATCGTACGTTTATGCAAGCACTTGGCTTAACGCAGAATGGGTATAGTATTTGCCCAGAGATTACGTTTAAAGGGCTTCTTGCCGGTGGGCGCGTAGAATATATTTCGTGTACGATGCGATCCGTTCCGTCGAATAAGGATTTTAAACTCCATCGGGAGGGACTTGGATATTTCTGGGTGCTTGTGCGCAGTATTGCGCATCGGTGGGGAATACCGTGGTTCTAATAGTATGAAAGTTTGTATCATTGTTCCAATGTATAACGAAGCGGTTCTTGCGCGTCTTTCACTCGAGACAATTCTTGAATTTATTCCAAATCTTCCAGGCACTACGACCCTGTGCGTTGTTGATGATGGGTCGCGAGATGCGACGCCCACGATTGTTGCCGATGTTATGCGTACAAAAGAAGGACAATGCGTACAGCTCGTTTCGCACAAAATAAATCAAGGATATGGTGCGGCGCTCCGGACAGGGATGTGTTTTGCGATTGACGGCGATTATGATTACGCTCTTTTCATGGATAGCGACCTTACGAATCATCCAAAGTATCTTGCTGCGTTCTACGAGAAAATGCGCGAAGGATGCGAGTATATTAAAGCAACACGGTATGTGGAGGGCGGTGGGATGGAAGGAGTGCCACTCAAGCGACGACTTTTTTCGCAAGTGGGAAATTTTATTGGTGGCGCTCTCTTTCAACTCCCCTTGACCGACGTCACAAACGGATTTCGCGCGGTGAAGGTAGATATACTGCGTGAGTTGCACTTGAAAGAAAATGGGTTTACTATTATCATGGAAGAGCTATGTCAGGCAAAGAAGTTGGTTCATTCGTTTGGTGAAGTTCCCTATATTCTTACCGACAGAAAGGTGGGGCAAGGCGATACGCATTTTCCCTATACCATGCGTACTATGGCAACTTATTTACGTTACGCATTAATCGCATTTTTTTATGAAAGACCAAAATAATCGTATTGGAGCGTTCGTCCATCACGCGACCTGTCGTTGTTGTGAAGGCAGCAACCTTGTAAAGGTTATGGATTTTGGCGCGATGCCGCTTGCGGGTGGATTTTTAAAGCAAGAACAATTTGCGGAAGAAAAAGTATACCCGTTGCACGTAAGTTTTTGTAAAGACTGTACACTTGTACAAGTGCCGCAAGCTATTCCACCCGTGACACTCTTCAAGGATTATTTTTATTTTTCTTCAGCGATTAAAACGCTTGTGGATCATTGTGCAGCATGGGCGAAAGAAGCGTATGATCGTTTTTTGAAAGATCGCATGAATCCTTCCGTTTTTGAAATCGGATGCAATGATGGAGTGATGCTTCGTCCGTTCGCAGCGCTTGGCGTGAAAGCGGTTGGTGTTGATCCGGCAACAAACGTGGTCAATTCGGTTAAGCAGGAAGGATTTACGATTATTAATGATTTTTTTAACGAGCAAGTGGCAAAGCGCATTCGTGCCGAGCATGGGCAATTCGATGTGATGACATCGAGCTATTCGTTTGCCCACATTGATGACATGGTGAGCGTAGGGAAGGGTGTTGCGGAACTTTTGAAAGACGACGGCGTATTTATTTGTGAGGTCTATTATATCGGAACGCTCATCGAGGAAATGCAATATGACATGATTTATCATGAGCATTGCAATTATTATTCGCTTAAAGCACTGCAAAATTTTTTTGGAAGGCATGGCATGGAAATTTTTGATGTGCAATTCACGACGGGCGTGCGTTCCGGTGCGACGCGGTTTTTTGCGAGAAAAATTGGTGGACAAAGCGAACCAGTATCTGCGGCAGTAAAAATAATGGAACAGGATGAGCGAAAAAAGGGCTATGACACAGCAGAAACTTTTATGCAGTACGGAGAAAAGATCGCACATACGAAAGTGCAGCTTTTAGCAGTGCTTGAAAAATTAAAAGCAGAAGGGAAAATGATTATTGGTTACGGCGCGTCCGGTCGTGGCACAATGATCATGAATTATTGTGGTATTGATGGAAAGTATCTTGACTATGTCGTAGATGATGCACCGGCAAAACATGGATTTTATACCCCGGGGACGCATGTGCCGATTTATCCGTGGACGCATACGGAAACAGGAAAATTTCCCGAGTATGCATTGCTGTTTGCATGGAGTTTTATGAATGAGGTATTAAAAAAACGACAAGACTACATCGCGAAGGGCGGGAAATTTATTGTACCGCTACCTACTGTAACAATTGTCCCTGCGTAATTTCCCCCTCTTGAGATAAGAGGGGTGAGGGGAGTTATGAAAAAAATACTCGTTCTTGGAAGTCGTGGCATGCTTGGGTCTATGGTGTATAAAGTGCTGTCGCAAGACAGCGCTTTTGCGGTTATTGGAACACAGTCGGAAGATAAAAACGCCCCGTTTTATTTTACGATAGAACAGGGGAGCGCTGGACTTGCTATACTTGGCGAATGTGATTATTTCATCAACTGCATTGGTGTACTCTCGCCAGTGACGGATGTGGAACGCGCGACTGCTGTTAACGCAAAATTTCCGCACGCGCTTGCCGCATACGCAGAAAAAATTAGCGCACGTGTGATCCATATGTCAACGAATGGTGTGTTTGCATCACGCACAACACCGTACAAGGAGTCTGAAAAAACAACAGCAACCGATATCTATGGAAAGACAAAGAGTGATGGTGAAGTCGTTGCCGATAATGTTTTGAATATCCGCACGTCCATCATCGGTCCAAGCCCTATAAAGAAAAAAGGACTTCTTGAATGGTTTCGTGGACAGCCGAATGGTGCGACAATTCAGGGCTATACGAATGATCATTGGAATGGCGTCACGACGTTGCAATTCGCCGAGCTGTGTCGCCGTATCATCATTGGTGATCCATTATCCTTCGAGCGTAGTCGAGAAGTTCCTTTTGAGGCACTTCGACGCGAAGGACTCGCTATCCACTTCGTGCCAAATCAAACCGTGACAAAGTATGAGCTGCTCATACTACTCCAGAAATTTTTACAGAAAACAATCACCATCGTGCCGACCGAGGATCCTCGTGGAGAACAATCACACCTTCTCACTTCTACATCAAAAATACTCCCGTCACTTTTTCCACACGACATTCCCATGGAACGTGCGATCAATGATCTTGTACCATATTTTTAATCAATAGGCATTGACGAGTTTCCCCTTTTCGTGTACGATCGCGGCATCCCGAATACAGGGATGCTGTTTGACATTTCGTTAATCATTGAAGGAGGAATCCGCACATGAGCAGCGTGAATAGGAATGTAAAGCTTCTCGGCGTAAGTTTTCTTCTCATCTTTTTTGGGTTTGATGGGATTCAGCAGTACGTCACGACGTTCTTCACGAACCTTGGTCTGCGGAGCGTTGGGTTTGTATCGCTCGTCATTATCTACCTCGTGTTCACTGCAGCAAATCCTCTCGGTGCAGTGATCGTATCCACAATCGGTGCAAAGCGAAGTATGCTCTTCGCAGTGGGATTCTACACGCTCTACTGCTTTGCACTTATGAGTGCTGTTCCGCTTGTTATCTACGCTGCATCTGCACTATTGGGAATCGCGGCTGCGGTACTTTGGACAGCGCAGAATACCTACCTTATCCGCGCAAGCGATGCGACCGTCTATGGTGCCAATGCGGGATTCTTCTCGACGATGTTCTCGATTGGTGCGGCACTTGGCGTTGTGCTTATGGGACTGCTTGTTCCGATCCTTGGTTTTCGAACAGGATTTATCTTGTTCGCCGTTGTTCCGCTTTTGGCACTCATCCCGCTCGCATACCTTGCCGATATTCGCGGTGAAGTGCGGGACGATAAGTGGCGGATGATTGGGAAAGCTTTGCGAAGCAAAACATCGCTTCGAATTGCCGCAGTCTGGTTCCCCTTTAATTTCATTCAGGGACTTGTGATCGGAGTTCTTCCACTTGAAATCACGACGACGGTTGGCATTGTGCAAGCGGTTGGAGTGCTTATGGGTCTCTTCTACATTGCTCCCATGGTTTCCGCATATGCCTTGGGAAGGCTCTCTGATCGTATCGGTCGTGAGCGCATGATACACGCGATGTATGGTATGAGCATCCTTGGCGTTGGATTGCTCATATTCGGAAGAGGGAACCCAATCGTTCTCGTTGTCGCCATGGTGACATTGGCGGTTAACTTCGGTCTGTCGCGAACAATTACGTTTGCGCTTGTCGGTGATATTGCAACCGATCGAAGTGTAGAGGCGATTTCCGCGTTGACATGGATCGTGCAAACGATTGCGACGACCGCCGCTCTTTTCCTCTCGATTATGTTTGAGGGGCGCGCGGTGTATGCCGTCTCGCTTGTTGGCATTATCTTTTCGTATTTTGTGTTTTTCCCAGTGCGTCAATTGTCGCTCGGAGTCGTGCGGCAGCGCATTGCGGAGGAGCTTGAGGAGTAATCAACATAAAGAGAGTCGGTCGCCTTGGGAACGAGGCGACCTTTTTATATTTTGGCAGAGCTTACAATTTTTCGTGGCAGACGATTGACAAATTTTCGTTTTTGATATACAATCGTGGCATCCCGAATACAGGGATGCTGTTTGATATTTGAACAATATTCGCGCACTGCGCGAGAAAGGGGTATGCGATGGCATGGGTAAGAGGTATTGTGACGGGTCGCATCAATGATGACGGGCGGATCATCGCGGAGACACGTGCTCTTGAAGTAATGCAAGGATTAAAGCCCGGAACGCCGAAAGAGGCGCAGGATGCCGGAATGGACCTTGCAGCTGGTCGGCAGATCCAAGAGCGGAAACCCGGACCATTTTCGTTCATGGGGTATTTCGGCGGAGCTACTGCGATGGTTGTTCCGTTCGTTGCTTTGACGCTGTTGGACGAAAGGCGCATGCGGCGGTTGTACGAAAAGTATTTTGGTCCGCTCAAAGAAGGCGAGAAGCCATGTTTTCCGGAAGACGTTGCGATCATGCATGTGCGAAACACGGGCGCACCCGCACGTCAGAACGACGCGGAACCCTCGGGCGGTATGGCAGAGACCACGGATCTTCTGGTTGAACAGGTGGGAGAGATGGTCGAGATGGGGGTTTTAAGGTCTGATCATCAGTGGACTCGTTTTCTTCTGCCATCTGAAGTTGCCATGCATCAAGAGGCATTCAATCACAAGCAGTTCGAGGCATGGAATCTTTTTTCCCAGGCTCTATGGGTTCGAGGTGAATCGGCGCAACTCGAGTTATTGCGCGTGGGTCGCGACCAGTTCAACGGGCAGTCGGGTATTGTTACCGCTGGCCCTGTGGGTGATGTTGCCGTTACATACGTTGCCAAGGTGCACTTGAATGGCACGGGCTGGAAGTTTTTGGACCTCGAGACGCACAATGGCAATCCTATGCGTCGCAAGATGGTTGCTATCGTTCCGCGTCCGTATCGTTCACCACTTGTGCTTCAGTTGGACGAGAACGGGGGGTTGGACGACTTCGGTCATCACTTCGTGCTCTGTGGGGAGAACGTGGATCTCTGCGTGACCCACATCGGGAAGGCCGTACTGCAAGCACTCGGTTGGCTCCTATAGAAGGGAATGTTATGGACAAGCCCGAAAAGGTTCTTTTCGACATTGGCAACGTGATCCTGCGTGCAACGCATCAGATTACGTTTGCGATTCTGTGGGAGCTGGGAGTTCGACCGGACAAGGTTGCGCTCTTCTTCCATCAGAAGGCTTACGGAGAATTTGCTCTCGGGAGAATTACCGGTGAGCAATTCGCACAAGCGACCCGTGAAGTGCTTGAGGCACCGTGGCTTACGGATAAGCAAATCCGTGCCGCACATGACGCGCATATCTACATGGTGGACGATGCGGTCATGGAGGTCATTCGTGAGCTCGATCATAAAAAACGGCTTCTCGGCTTCGTCACCACAACGAACGAGTGGCAGACGGAACGCGAACATCAGTTTCTGGATCTTGGTTCGGTGGTTCGTTCACACGAGATCGGTATGACGAAGACGAGCGTTAACGCATGGATCATGATCTTGCAGCAATTCAAGATGTCGATGGATCAAGCTCCATCAATTCTTCTCGTAGACGACGCATCCGCGAATAACGCGTTTGCGGAAACCGTAGGACTTGCCACGTATCAGTATGATCCCAGACCAATCATCGGGGTCGAGAAGTTGATCGCGGAATTACGCGAGCGCCAGCTTCTTGTATAGAATTACCAGTGACCGCTTTAACACAAGGCGGTCTTTTTTTCTGCTTAGATCGAATGTTGACTCTTGAGAGCATCTCTCGTATTATACCTGTATAAGTCTTCACTTCTTTTTTATGGCAAAGAAAAAACTTGCAATCGTTTTAGGAATTCGTCCCGATATTATCCGTGCTTCACTGGTGCTCCAAAGACTCTTTGCGCAGGATAAGCACGAGATTGTGTTTATCTGGTCCGGTCAGCACTATTCTGATAATTTGAAAGAAGTATTTTTTCAAGAGCTTAATGTGCCGCGGCCATCAATGGAGCTTGGCGTAAGTGGTGAAAATGATGCTGAAGTTTCCTCGGAAGTACTCCGGCGACTTTACCCTGTTTTAGAAAAACTACAGCCCGAAGCAGTGATGTTTCTCGGTGATACGAATACGATCGTCGGATCAATTGCGGCAGCACAACTCAATATCCCCATAGTCCATTTTGAGGGGTGTTGGAGTGCCTATGATTGGCGCATGCCGGAAACCAAATATCGCAATCTCATCGATCAATTGTCAGACGTTATTTACACCTATTTTCCAGAGTATAAATATCAGGGGATGCTGGCGGGTCTCAATCCGAAGAGTATTATCGTCACGGATGGTAATCCGATTGTTGAAATTCTTGATACCTATTATTTCAAACAGAAAGCAAAATTTGATGCGCTTGCCACGCCGGAATTTTTTAAGTCGCGGGGGATTGAAAAAGGGGAGTACTATTTGATGACGTGGCATCGTCGCGAGAATGTGCATATCCGTTCTTCGTTTGAGGCAATCTTAAATCTGATCGGTAGCACAAAGAGAAAGATTTATTTGCCGTTAAGTTATCGAACGCAGAAAGTGCTCAAAGAGTACGGACTGTCGCTTCCGAAAAATGTGATCATGGTAGACCCTATCGGTTACATGGAAATAGTTGCGCTCATGGTGAATAGTCGTGGAGTGATTACGGATTCTGGTACGATCGTCGAAGAAACATGCGTACTGCAGGTACCGTCGCTCCAAATGCGCAAAGCAACCGAACGACCGCAAGTGTATGATGTGGGCTCAAGTGTGAAATTCGATCCAGCCGCGCCTGAAAAATATCCGGCAGAGGTCGTATTTAAGAAATTTGAGAGTCTCTACGGCAAAAAGTGGCAACACGGATTAGGGGATGGTAAAGCATCGGAGCGTATTGCAAACGATCTCCTCTGGCGTCTCGATAACGATGCTTTCCGAATGCACAAGCCGGAGCATGATCATCGTTGGATTGAGCGGTCATATCGGGAGGATGGATTATCAACGTCATGAATGCTTCAACTTTTTCGCAGTATAGCATTGCTGCCAACTTCACGAACGATTCACTGATTATCCTTTACAGTATCGGAGTTGCCGTCACTCTGCTTATCAGTGGGGCGGTGTATTTTTTTTGTCGTCAAAGTCAATGGGCTATTTCTAAAACACTGCTAAGACTTTTGATTGTTGCTGCTGGGTATCTTTTTTTTGCACAATATTTCAAATACCGAAGCTTGCATTTTTATGTAGATTTTTCGCATTGGATGCAACTTCTTTATACCATTGTAGACACCGGATTTCCGCATGCTCTCAATCAAGAGTTTATTGTGCCCGGATCGCTCAACTATTTTTCAGTTCATTTTGTTCCTTTTATTTATATTCTTGCGATGCCATTTAAGTTGATTCCATCCCCGGAGACAGTCATTGTGCTTAATGTGGTACTTATGCTTTCCGCGGCGATCCCACTTTATAAGCTCGCGTTTTATATGCGGAAAGATAGACATTTCGCGTTGCTTATCGCCGCACTTCTGCTTTGGTACCCCACATTTCAATACATTACACTCTATGAATTTGAGATGCTACGATTCAGTATACCGATCCTGTTGTGGATGTTGTATTTTTTTGAAACACGGCGCACTCTACTTTATTTTCTTTTTGCATTTTTGGCGATTTTTGTTCGTGAGGAAATGGGACTAACAATTGCAATATTCGGTATATACGCATGGTTCTTTCAAAAGCGGCGCAGGGAAGGATTACCTTCGATTTTTCTTGGACTTGGAGGATTTGCCTTGATTACGAGTGTAATTATGCTGATGTTGCGAAGCGGCGAGTATATTCATGTTGCTGCCGGAGAATTTTCCAAGTTTGGCAGTTCTCCTTTTGAGATTGTTGTTGGCGTGATACGCCATCCAGTAGTGATGTTTCAGATGATCCTTAATCCGCTTAAGCTTGCCAACCTTTTTATGCTCGGCTTTCCTTTGCTCTTTGTTCCACTAGCTTCGCCGAGCGCGCTACTGGGGATGATGGCTAATGTGGGCACGGGATTATTGAGCAAATCAGTTATTCACACTTCTTATCAACTTTACTATCTTGCGCCTAGTGTACCATTTATCTTCTATGCCCTACTTAAAGCCTGGCCCTCCCTCACACTGCCTTCTCCCTTGGGGAGAGGAGTTGGAGTGAGGATAAGGGGGTGGGTAGGGGGGTGGGGTGAGAAACCACTCATGAACGCCCTTCTTACGGCAGTGATCGTCTCCAATATTTTTTTCGGTCCTTCTCCAATCTCGCTTCAATTTTGGTTCAAGGATATTCGTCCTGCGCCGTTCCGTACCCAGGATTTTCATGGGTCAACCTATCGTGTAATTACTCATCACCAAAAAGTGGAGGAGTTTGTGGATCTGATTCCGAATGACGCAATTGTATCTGCTCCTCAATTTTTGCATCCGCGACTTTATAAAAAAAAGGGGACGATGATGTTTCCTAAACTTCAAAGCCAAGACGGAAAATGGCGGGCGGAGTATGTACTATTAGATATCACGAACAATGGATTAAAGTTGGAAAGCCCAGCATATGTGACGCAGACGGAGATGGCGGTAGTACGAGAGAATAGTGAGTGGAAGTTTATGAAAGCAGACGATGGATATGAGTTGTACAGACGACATCTTTTTTTAAAGGATGATTCTTTATGAAGATTGCGATGACATTACTTTCAGGCGTTTATTATGGAGGAGCGACGATTTTTAATAATCTCATTCCTGCGCTGGTTGCGGCGGATTCCAAGAATGAATATCATTTGTTTGTTCCCGAAGGGCATCCATTTATCAATCAAGTGAAGCAGAAGAATTTTATATTTCATGAGTGTGTTGGACGAAATCAGTCCGTACTCAAACGCTTTTTGTGGGAACAGCTCATTTTGCCGCGGGAATTAAAAAAATACAAGGTAGATGTTCTTTTTATGGCAAAAAATATCAATATACTTTTGGCGCGGTGCAAAACTATAATTGCACTGCAAAATATGGAACCACTTGCCTATCGAGAATATGATAACGACTGGAAGCTTAATGTAGCATCGTGGATTAAATGGCATTTGAACAAGTGGTCAGTCCGCAAGGCAGATTATATAGTAGCAGTGTCACAGGCAGTAAAAGATCGCGCCATACGATGTTTTCCTGGGATCGAGAAGAAGGTGAGTGTAGTGTATAATGGCAACCCGGTACCATCGTCTCAAGCTACTCGTAACTCCTCTTTGCAAAGGATGGGTGGGGGTGGACAAGAGCCGTTTATTCTTACGGCTTCCAAATTCGTTGCCTATGCCAATCAACTGAATCTTGTAAAGGCCTATCAATGTTTATGTGAAAAGAATCCGAATACTCCACCCCTCTGGTTTGCCGGTGGAGTGCATGATAAAAAGTATTTTGAAAAAGTGCAAAATTTTGTAGATAATAATGGACTGAAAGAGCGGGTGAAGTTTCTCGGTCTTGTGCCGCAGGATCGTTTGTTCGAGTTAATGCGTCAGGCGCAAGTATTTGTATTCCCCTCAACCCTTGAAGCCTGTCCGCACACACCTATTGAAGCAATGTCTTGTGGCGCACCCATCGCGGCCTCAAGTACACCGCCAATGCCGGAAATTTGCAAAGATGCGGCGATCTATTTTGATCCGAGCAATCCAGACGATATTGCCCGGGTAATTGAGCAATTGCTTACTGAGGAGAAAAAGCGCGATGAGCTGCGCGCAAGAGGTCCAGTCCGCGCCCAATTTTTTAACTGGAACAAAACCGCGAAGGCATTGATGGATATTTTTAAACTCTAGCACACCACTTTCGTTATGAGGTCTATTTTCCGTAGCTCTGCAGTGCCGTTGATACTCTACTGCATTATGATTGGTTTGATTATTTCAAGTCACATTGAACTGTGGTTCAAGATAAGTTTTGTCATGTATGCGATTTTTATTTTCTATATGATATGGGGGGCTGTATTAGAGCATACTAACTCTAATATATCCCAACGTAATTTTAAATTCTTCTATTATTTACTTGGAGGTGCAGTGGTTTTTTTTATTGTGACGAGATTATATATGTTTGTTCGATTTGGCATGGCGCCGCTTGGATATGATACTGGGTTCTACCTTGAGTCGATCAAAGAAACATTTAGTTCACTCGGTTACAGTAAATCAGCAGTAAGGGCCTATTTATGGGTCCCCTTCGTTTGGCTTAGAGTTCCAAACGTGTATATTTTACATGGACTTTATATTCTTTTTCAATTTCTTACGGTAGGGAGCGTCTATATACTTGCGCGCTCTTTTCATGCTTCCTCGCGTATTGTGTATGGCGTGGTTGCAGTGTTTCTTTATGCGGTTTCTATTCCACAATTTTTAGCATTTTGGTGGATGTTTTATCAAATGGAACTTGCGGTTGCCTTGCTTTTGATTACGATTGCTCTTATGCACCGGCGTAGCGTCCTTGCGGTTATGACGGGTGCATTTGGTGCCGCAATCCATCCTCCGACCTTTCTTCCGTTCGGGATCGCGCTTGTCTTGTTTTTGATCTTACAAAGCGTTCGTTCACTCTTTCAACGAAAAAAATTGGAAAAGGAGACGATATTTATATTGGGATTAGGACTTGCGGCGTTTATTCTTGTTAAGCGATTTGGTGGAGATTTTATTGCGTGGTATCTTGGCGGATCAGTTACTGAATATGGCTGGTTTCTTACAAATTTTCCTGAACACTTGAAGCAGATGTATACTGGACTTTATATAAATTTTGAAATTTTTCGTTTGGCCAATATTTACCTCCTCCCTTTTTCTGGGATCGGTGTACTTTTATTTTTGTTTGGTAAACTTCGTAGTAAAGAGCCGACATTCGTCTCCCGTCTACTCTTGGCGCTAGTATTACTGGTAGTTTTATTTATTGCATCATATTTCCCCTTTATTTATCACAATCGGTTTTTGATTATCCTTGACCTCATGCTTATCATATTCGCAGTATATCCTTTTTCTATTTTTATATTGCGGCTACTTAAAAATACTGAAGGGCAAGTGATGTTGTTTTTACTATTATTAGGATTTGTCTTGTTTAATGGTTTTATGGTGTGGAATCAAAAACCGCAAGTGTATCCTGATGAACTTGCAGAAATACGTGCAATTGATGTAGTTGCGAGCCCCTCCGATTATGCAATGGCGACTGAATCGGTTTATACTCCCTGGGTGAAGGCATTTTCGAATCGTGCAACCATTGATCCTGGTTTTTTTCCGACGAACCAGTGGGACTATGAGATGTGGAAAGAATTTTGGAAGGGGGAAAGCAATGACCGGCGCCATGAGTTGCTTCAAATGTATGATCGACCGATTTACATTTTTGTTGGGAAAATAGTGTCAAATGATATTCCCTATAGACGTTTTATTGTTTCGGATCCGCATTTTTCTCAAATCAGTCCGCATGTATGGCGATATGATCCTAATTTGGCGCGCACGCAGTAAATTACTTTTTCCATTATGCTATTTCGTATACTTAACCATCTTTCAACACATAAACAGATTCGTTCGTGGTTTATTTTTGCTATTATCACCATAGTGGTAATAGCGATTGGTGCATTAAAGATAGGGGTTGTTCGCTCATTCAATTTGGTCGTCGGATCCCTTTTTATTTTGTTTTTTCCAGGATGGTTTCTTAGTTTCATCACCTTTCCTATGAGTGACGGGTTGAACGATGAGTCAGAACTATCTTCTCGTCGTGCCCTTGATATCATTGAACGATGCACCCTTGCTGTTGCACTATCTATAATAATTTCCTCCATAATAGTTTTTGTGTTATATAATTTTTTAGGGAGTAGTAAGTTAACTCCAATAAATTTTATCGTGGCAGCCGTCTTTTTAAATAGCATACTTTTTGCGGTGGCTACTTTGCGAAAAAAAAGAGTGAAGCTATGCGTATAGTTCTCGTTACCATCTGCTATCCTCCGGAAATTCGATCCATCTCGAATATGGTGCGGGAGTTTGCTGAAGAATTGGTACAGCGAGGACATGCAGTAACCGTACTTACTGGATGGCCGCAGTATAATTTGAGTGAAGAAGATCGGCAGCGTGTTTTTATCACAGACAGCGTTGAGAACGGGGTGCGTGTCCTTCGTATAAAAACATTACCGACGCACAAAGTGCCGTATATCATTCGTGGCATTGGTCAAGTGTTTTTGCCTTTTCTTTTTTTGCGTGCATTTAAAAAATATGTGCGCGATTCCGTTGATGCGGTTGTTGTCTACAGCCCGCATCTGCCACTTACAAAAGTCGGCACGGCGATCAAAAAGCAGTATGGAGCTCGATATATTTTAAATATTCAAGATATTTTTCCGCAAAATGCAATTGATCTCGGCGTGTTGAAGAACAAAATGTTGATTCGCTATTTTGAAGATATGGAACGACGCGCGTATGCGGCGGCAGATGTCGTGACGACGTGCACAGAGAATGCCCGTCAATTTTTAACGACACGCAAAGGGTTGTCGGAGGCAAAAGTGATGTGCGTGCCGAACTGGATTGATATACGTCAGTATGCGCGTGCGGGAGCAAGAGGTGTGTACAGGAAAAAATATAATCTTGGCAATCGATTCGTTCTATTATTTCCGGGGATTTTTGGTCCATCGCAAGGATTGGATTTTGTCATTGAAGTGGCGCGTCGTGTCGCAGATTTGACGGACATTTGTTTTTTATTTGTTGGCGATGGTACGGAAAAAGAAAAAATACAAGCATTGACGAAAAAGTATCATTGTGCGAATGTGCAGTTTGAACTATTTGTGTCACTCCATGAGTTTCCAAGGCTTTTGCAAGACGCAGATGTTGGGTTGCTCGCCTTAAAACACGATAGCGGAACACCGACGGTGCCGGGAAAATTTTTTGGATTTTTGGCGGCACGGCTTCCGGTGCTTGGATTTTTGAATAAAGAAAGCGAGGGACACCGATTAATTCAAGAGTCGGGATGTGGGTATTCATGTCTATCCGACGATGTTGGACAAGCCGAAGCGCTTGTGCGCACAATGTATGGTAAGAGAGGTCAACTGTCCGATTTTGGGGAAAAGGGGTTTGCGTATGTGCAGAAACATTTTTCCAAGAAGGGCTGTATTGATAAACTAGAAAAATTATTACACTCATGAAAAAAAATATTCTTATTGTCGGCGGCGCGGGGTATGTCGGCGGCGCGGTGACCGACCTTCTCTGCAATTCCGATCACACCATCCGTGTCTACGATGCGTTATTCTATGAAGACGCGTATCGAAAACCCATACCGTTTATTCATGGCGACATTCGTGATTACGAAAAGTTAGCGCCGCATCTTCGTTGGGCGGATGTGGTGATTTGGCTTGCGGCAATTGTCGGTGATGGAGCAGGAGCGCTTTCGCCGGATGTGACTGAAGAGGTGAATGTCGCTTCCGTCCAGTGGCTTTCCGATCATTTTGATGGGCGTATAATTTTTCCTTCCACCTCGATGGTGTATGGCGCGCAACCAGGAGCGCTCGATGAATCTGCGGCGATACAACCTCTTTCTCTCTATGCGAAGACGAAATATGCTGCCGAAGCTATTCTTGCAAAACGGCATGCGCTCATTTTTCGTTTTGCGACACTTTTTGGCATCGGTGACACATACACACGACCGCGTTTTGATCTTGTCGTTCATCTTTTTACGCGGCAAGCTTTTTTCGATCATCGCATGACAGTGTTTGGCGGAGAGCAAGCGCGCGCAGTACTTCATGTGCGAGATGCGGCAGCGATGGTTGTTGCGGGGGTTACTTCAAAGGAAGAGGGAGTGTTTAATCTGCATCATGAAAATGTCACGGTGAAAGACATTGCGCTTCGTATCGAGCACATGATTCCCGGATCGAATGCTGTGGTGACGCCTCGTCCTGACGCAGCCACGGGTGACTATGCACTCGGGAGTGAGAAGGCGCGTACGTTGTTACACTTTGCACCACGCTATCGTCTTGAAGACGGCATCGCAGAAGTAAAAGCGCTCTTTACCGAGGGGCGGTTGCAAAATGTCCTTGATTTGCGGTATAGTAATGAGGAGTTTTTAAAAACACATCCACTGCATTTATGGAAGAAATAAAAATATTTGAAGGCGGTCTTTCTGTCGATGATCGTGGTACGGTCACGTTTGTCAATGGTTTTACCTTTGCGGGCGTGAAGCGTTTTTATAGCATTCGTAACCATCGAAAAGGATTTGTACGTGCGTGGCATGCGCACCGGAAAGAAGGAAAGTATGTCGCGATGTTCGCGGGGTCAGCACTTATCGGCGCAGTACCGATTGACAATTGGGATCACCCCGCGAAAGACGCAAAAGTTTTTCGCGTTGTTCTCTCAAGCGCAAAACCTTCCATTGTTTATATTCCGCCGGGATATGCGAATGGCGCAATGTCACTTTCCGATGACGCAATCATTGTGTATTTTTCGACCGCCTCTATGGAAGAGACAAAGGGTGACGATGTGCGTTACGACGCGCGGTATTGGGATATTTGGAACATTGAGGAACGATAGCACCAAGGATTTATGACACCATTTTTTCTTTATATTTTTTGTATCTTTCTTTTTTCGTGCGGAGCAACAGGGGCTGTACGATGGTATGCGTTGCGAAAAAAACTTCTCGACATTCCGAACGATCGCAGTTCTCATACGAATCCAACGCCGCGCGGTGGAGGAATCGCCATTGCGCTTGCAGTATTTTTTGCAGTAGTTTTTTTGCGTTTTTTTGATATCATTCCAACGAATTTCGTATGGGCGTTTGTAGGCGGTGGATTTATGATTGTCATAGTGAGTTTTTTTGACGATCGATATCGTATTCGCGTACGGTATCGTGTATTGGTACATGCTATTGCAGCAGCGTGGGTGTTATATTTTTTAGGTGGGTTCCCATCACTTGATATTGGTTTTACAAAATTTTCTTTAGGATGGTTCGGAACGATTTTTGCATTGATTGGTCTTATATGGATGAGCAACCTTTATAATTTTATGGATGGTATTGATGGGCTTGCAGGGAGCGAAGCCGTGTGGGTGGGGAGTATTGGGGGGTTTTTTTTAGCAAGTTATAGTGCCGGAGGACTTGCATTCGTTGCATTTGCACTTGCAGCAGGCGCGGCAGGGTTTTTAGTATGGAATTGGTATCCCGCAAAAATTTTTATGGGAGATGTGGGGAGCGTACTTCTTGGGTTTTCTTTTGGTGTGCTTGCGCTTTTTGGCGAACGTCTGCATCAAGTGCCGGTGCTTGCATGGGTATTGCTTTTGACGCCTTTTATCGTCGATGCGACCGCAAGTACGGTGCGACGGATGTGGAAGCGCGAACGGTGGTTTGATGCGCATCATACGTTTGCGTATCAAAAGGCGGTGGAGCAAGGACATACGCATAGCTGGGTAACCTTGTCTATTATGGGATTGAACTCCGTTGTTTTGGTTTTGTTGCTATTAGTTGTTGGAGAGCCGCGTTTTTTGATTCCTGCCCTTATACTCTCTTTTGCTTTCTTTCTTTATCGTTGGTGGAAAACGCAGTATGCCCATAGTGTATGAAAAAAACGCTCAATAATTTTTTACGTCCAACGCACAAAAAAAAATTCATTTTTTTTGTTGTGGGAGACGCTGTTATTGTCTCTTTCTCTTTGTATTTTTCCTTTCTTCTTCGATTTGATTTTTCGTTGCGTTCTCCGTATGCGGATATTGTCGTGAATGTATTACCGCTTTTTCTTGTCGTGAAAATTGCAAGTTTTGCGTTTTTTCATTTGTATCAGTTGAGCTGGCGATTTGTCAGTTTGCGTGATTTTTATAACGCACTACGCGCCGTTATCGTTTCGAGTGGGGTAATGATGGCAGCGATTTATTTTTTGCGCATTCCGGCTTTCGAGGGATTTCCGCGCGGCATTATAATTGTCGATGCGATTGTGACGCTGTTATTGATTTCATTCTTGCGCGTGTCGAAGCGGGTGATCATTGAAGTGGTGATGGGACAACGAAGACGGGGAGGGAAGAGAATGTTGATCATCGGCGCGGGAAATACGGGGGAGATGATACTGCGTGACATGCAAAAAAGTAAGTTTGGTAATTATACGGTTGTGGGTTTTTTGGATGATGATCCGAATTGTGTCGGTGCGTATGTGCATGGCGTGAAAGTGTTGGGCGATATTGATTCGTTGTCGGCGCATGTTACCGCGCAGCAGGTTGTGGCGGTGATTATCGCAATTCAAACGCTTGGACATGCGCGGTTGCGGGTGATTTATGGTGCGGCAAAAAATGCAGGCGTCAAAGAAGTGAAGATTGTTCCGTCACTGTATGATGTGCAACGCCCGGAGATACGCGCACAGGAATTGAAAGACATTAAAATTGAAGATTTGATCGGTCGACAGGCGGTTTCCATTGACTATAAAGAGATCGGGCGAGCCATTGAAGATAAAACCGTGCTCGTGACGGGTGCGGGAGGTTCCATCGGTTTTGAATTGGTGGATCAAATTTGTAGTTTTCATCCGCGGAAGATAGTGCTTTTCGAGATAGATGAAACCGAATTATATCGTGCGGAAGTTGTATTAAAACGCAACCATCCGGAATGTGTCGGCAAGATTCATTTGTTAGTCGGTGATGTGCGGGATCGCGATCGCCTTGAAAAAGTATTTGCCGCCCATCGTCCCGATATGGTGTTTCATGCAGCGGCATACAAGCATGTGCCGATGATGGAGTACAATGCCGGTGAAGCGGTGAAGGTGAACGTGCTTGGTACTTTGAATGTGGCACGCGCGGCACTCGCATGGGGCGCGGATCGGTTCATTATGATTTCGACGGATAAAGCAGTACGTCCGACGAGCATCATGGGCGCAACAAAACGCATTGCAGAGAATATTTGCAGGGCGCTCAATACGCATGGAAAGACCGAATACATTTCGGTTCGTTTTGGGAATGTTTTGGGAAGCCGCGGAAGCGTTTTGCCGCTTTTTTTGGAACAGATTGAGCGAGGTGAGTCTTTGACCGTGACGCATGAAGACATGTTGCGTTATTTCATGACAATCCCGGAGGCGGTCTCATTGGTGTTGCAGGCGAGCGTGATCGGGAGGGGGGGGGACGTTATGGTGTTGGACATGGGAGAGCCCGTACGCATCGTTGAGCTCGCTGAAGAATTACTGCGTTTGCATGGGTTGGAGCCGTATAAAGATTTGGATATTGAATTTATCGGTCTTCGTCCGGGAGAAAAGTTGTTTGAGGAGATTCTTACAGCGGAAGAGGGGACGATCGCGACACGCCATGAAAAGATTTTTGTCGCGCGTATGCAGGGCGTAGATTCCATTGCGGTGATGGAAGATATGGTGCGCCGTTTTGAGCAGCATGTGCAGCTCGGCGATGACGATGGTAAAGATATCAAGCGTCTTTTGCAGGAATATGTTAAATGGCATGATGGTGGGAAAGAAAGTGGGTATAACAATCGTGATGCATCCCCGATTCTTATCCCATCGCTTGTGAATAAAACGGATGATTCCGTCCGCTAGTTCTCATGTTTTTATTTATTAAGCTTCTCACGCCAATTTTCTTTTCTCCCCTTGTTTTTGTCGTAGCGATCGGGGCGGGATTTTTTTTCTATCGAAGAAATAAAAAGTATGGCCGATGGATTATCGTTGCTTCTTTAATCATGCTCTATGCGTTGTCAACGGAGATTGTTGCGCGGAGTTTGGTGACCAGCCTTGAGCGTCGTGTATCATCTGTTGCTACGGATATGATTCCAGCGGATGTGAGTGCAATCGTCGTGCTTGCGGGCGGTGCGGATAAAAAAGATGCATATCATCCCTTTGCAGAGCTTGGGGGGGTGAGTTGGCGAAGATTATGGCAGGGGATCGTGCTCTATCGCGTGCTCAATGGTCGCATTCCTCTTTTGTATAGCGGTGGCTCCGGTAATCCTTTTGATCCTGTTTCCGATGAGGCCGTTCTTGCAAAAGAGTATGCCGTGAGCGCAGGGATTCCCGCAGAACAATTTTTAATCGAGTCATCATCGCGCAATACCGCAGAAAGCGGACGTGCCATTAAAACAATACTGGAAAGTGCTTTTCCAAAACAAACTCCGAAGCGCATTGTGCTTGTGACGTCTGCATGGCACATGCCGCGGTCGCTCGCGATTATGCAGCGCGTTGGGATAGATGCGTTGCCGTATTCGGCAGATTTTCGTGGAGGAGTATCGCGTATTTCTTTTGAAGATTTTTTTCCGTCGAATGGAAGTTTTGTCGCATCATTTTTTGCGTTGCACGAGTGGATTGGAATCGTAGGATATCGGATATTGGGGTGGATTTGATAACTATTATTTCTGTGGATAACCATAGAGCTTTGATAGTTTAAAGGAAAGTTGGTATAATAATAGGTGAGTGTTAATAAGTATTCAAATATAAACCGTCTTTTCACTAATGAAGAGGCGTTTGAATCTTCTTTAAATAAATAAAATTGGCATACATTAGCCATAATCTAAATAAAAAACTATGGGAAGACAGATAAAGACAATCTATAAGAAAGCAGAGTCATCGTTCAACAATCCGGAACACAAGAAGAAGTGGCAGGGGGGCATCGGTATCCTTGTCATGGTTGTTTTTGTCTTATCATCGGTACTTTTTAATAACACAGTACAAGCATTGAACCAAGCAGCAGGAAACTATGGGTATTACAGTGGAAGCTATGGGTACGGCGGAGCATCCGATTCTTCTCGAATAACCTCTGATGCGCCTCCAGCAGTAGCTACGGTTTCCATTGCTAATCGATCGGCGGGAGGGTTGACAGTAACAGCAACAGCGCCAACGTTGACGACATTGAGTACGAGCATAGAAGGTACTGGAACACTTTATTTATATAGCGGCTCTTCATGCTCTGGAACTGCAGTGACCTCGGGGTCGGCAGCAGCGGGCGGAACATTGTCTTATGAGGCTTCAAGCGACACGAGTTCTGGTACGACGTATACATATTGTGCGAAGTACACGGATGTGAACCTTAACGACAGTACCGCTGCAACAGGTAGTTCAGTCGGGTACGCAGTATCAAGCGGCGGTGGTTCTTATTCTCCATCACAGACGATCGGTCAGGTTCCAACCCCAACACAAACAGTATCGCAAAATACTCCAGTCGCACCTTCACTTGGTAAGGTAAATCTAGGAAACACCGCAGAGGTAGCAAATGCATATAATGTTACTCAAGCGAATTTAGAGAAAAAGCTACCAGCTGTGGGTACGGCACTTACTAATGGATTAAAGGGCGTGGGGCTTACGGATCTGGGTACGTCGGGAGCTTCGATAAAAAATGTTTTTGCGGGCATTATGGCTAAGGGTGGCTTCCTTTCTACGGATGCACGTATTAGTTCATACCTCAATGTGTTCTTTTCGGAAGAGTTTGGTCTTGGTAAGGCGGCGTTACAAGAAATAGCTACCTTGAGTCCCGAAAATTTAAAAATTGTTATCGAATCTGTCATTGCTCCCGCAGCCTTGGGTAATGATGTAAAGCGTACTCCTGAACTTGCGAAGGCTTCTCCAAAAACGAATGCGAAGATTGAGAAACTCGAAAAAAACTCAATCGGTATTATAGGGAAAACAATTGGGGCTGATCCGAAGGTTATTGCAGCTGCTGCAGGAGTAAAAACTCACAGCACATGGTTTGAGGTTGTACATAGATTTGCGAACAATATCGTTCCGGGTACCTTTAACAAAGATCGTGAATTGAAAGCAAATGATATCGTGTACAAAAAGTTTGTGAAAGGGAAGGTTATAAGTGGGAAGACATTCAAGAGTCTTGGAGATCTTGGAACTTTCGTGAAGAATTCAAAGAATAAAGCTAGCAAGCAAGCAGTAACTCTCTACAATACTAGTACTAGACTCTCCAATGCAGTTGCTTATAGTGGTTGGGATCTCTAAAGCTTAATCAATTCGGAAACCCTTCGCATTAAAAGCGGAGGGTTTTTCGTTTATATGCAAAAGATTGTTTTTCCTTTGAGCGTTATTGTTGGCGTTGTTTTTGGTACAACACCGAGTGTTGTGCAATTATTCGGTGGCGAGATAACGTTTTTATTTTTTGTAGTTGCATTATGCGCGGGTGTGGCGCTTTCCTGGTGTTGGCAGAATACTCGACTTCGCATTGTTTTGTTAGTCGTTTTGTTCTTTGTCTTTGGGCTTTGGCGGGGGAGCGCTGTTACGCTTACGGATGAGGTCGTAAGCCCTAAACGTTTTTCGGGGACAGGCGTCGTTGTCACTGCGCCGTACATTCGAGGGAAAACGCAGGTGTTTGATGTGCGAGTAGATCGTACAACACCGAGTGTTGCTTCAACACTCGGTGTTAACGATCGTATAACACTCGGTGTTATTGATCTCGGTGTTGTGACAGGGCAATATCCTCGCTACCGCTATGGGGATGCGCTTTCGATTGATTGTAAAAGCATAAAAGAGGGGAGCTGCTTTTTTCCGAGTATCCATACATTGGGTGAGGGGAGGGGAAGTTGGGTGTTGTCATTTCTTATCGTCGTGAAGAATCATCTTGTCCAAGGGCTCGCGCGCGTACTTCCGGAACCGCATGCGAGTTTTGCGGCGGCGCTTCTTTTGGGCGAGCGTGCTGCATTGCCGAAAGAAATAAGCGACGCATTTCAAATAACCGGCACAACACACATTGTTGCAGTCTCCGGAACACACGTTGTTATTTTGGGAGAATTTTTGAAAGTCATTCTGGGGCTTGTTGCGATTCCGATTCGTTTTCGACGTGGCGCGGTTGCTGTTCTCCTTGTATTTTTTACGGCGATGATCGGAGCGCCGGCAAGCGCGGTGCGCGGGCTTATTTTTGGACTTATCTTACTCCTTGCAGAGTCAACGGGTCGTCCACGCGCGATGTCCGTTGCGATTGCCACGACCGCCGCAGTACTTCTTCTTGTGCGACCGGTGTTTCTTTTTGATCTTGGCTTTCAGCTTTCATTTCTCGCAGTCATTGGCATCGTGTATGGTGTGCCCGTGATCAGTCGATTTGTGGATCCTCTTCTTCCTTTACACTACTTCTTTCGCTCCGCAATAGCTCTTGGTATTATATCGTTTGCCGCGACCGTCATGACAACCCCGCTTCTTGTCGCCACGTTCGGCCGTTTGTCGCTTATTGGTATTGCGGCGAATATCGTTGTTGCGCCATTGGTTGAACCGGCGACGATCGCAACGCTCGTCGTCGCTCTGCTTGCGGTTCTCCACCCGTTTATTGCTTTGCCGTTCGGAATTTTACTTTTTGGCATCCTTGGCGCCATGACGAGTGTGATTACTTTTTTTGCAAAGATTCCGGGGGCGGCGCTTGCGGTGACGCCGATGTCGCCGCTCGTACTCTTTGTTTTATACGCTATTCTTTTTACTGCGCTTTTTTGGCAGTGGCTAAAACTTTCACCATGGGAAAGGAACTTCTCACTCGAAAAAACATCGCGATCGGCGCAGTAGCGCTGTTGATTGTCTTTGCGTCGTTTTTACCGCAACTTATCAACCGTCACCGACTTACGATCGACGTTTTTGATATCGGGCAGGGCGATTCCACGCTTATCACAACGCCGACAGGGGAACATATTTTGGTTGATGGCGGTCCGGATGCGAGTGTGGTTGCGAAACTCTCCCAGCGTCTTGGTTTTTTTGATCGAACAATCGACCTTGTCATCGCGACGCATCCGCAGGCGGATCACATTACCGGGCTTCTTTCCGTACTCGATCGTTTCACGGTAAAGCGCGTGATGCTCACCACGATCAAGAATGAGACGCCGGAGTACCGGGTACTTCGAGAGAAGATTACCGAGAAGCATGTTGCACGCACGGATATTGCCGATGCGCCTCATGTGGATTTTGGCGATAGCCGCGGGGTTTCGTTGGATGTGCTGTGGCCCGAGCGTTCATACAGCGGCAGGCTTGTGGATGACCCGAATATCGTTTCAGCTGTTTTTCGTTTGACGTATGGCGAGGCGAGTTTTCTTTTTACCGGCGATGCAGGAAGCGAAATAGAGCAGCAACTGTTGGAAGGAGGCGCGGATCTCCACGCGGACGTGTTGAAGGTCGGGCATCACGGGAGTGACACGTCGACGACACAAGCGTTTCTTGACGCGGTTCTCCCGTCCGTTGCGGTTATTTCTGTCGGGCGTAAGAATACGTTTGGGCACCCAAGCCGTCGTGTGCTCCGTCGCCTTGAACGTGCGGGTTCTGCAATCTATCGTACGGATAGCAACGGTGACGTCCATATCACAAGCGACGGAAAAGAAATTCGCGTCACCCCGCAGCTTCGGTAGTTTCTTTATTGTTATAAAACGGTATACGCGTCGCACTCCGGCACATCCCCTTTCGCTTCGTTCGTCCCGACCCAGCCGTCGGGATTCACTGCTTGCCTTCCCGTCGCTCGTCCGACCGCGGTCGGACACCATGCCCGCTTTGGTCGGCAACGCCGCTCAAGGGAAACGCG
This sequence comes from bacterium, assembly GCA_030648795.1. Taxonomy (GTDB): domain Bacteria; phylum Patescibacteriota; class Patescibacteriia; order JACQSD01; family JACQSD01; genus JAUSHC01. The sequence goes on from JAUSHC010000002.1 coordinate 28,035, forward strand.
CCAGATTGCGCCGTCTGATTTTGGACGGATCTACCGCAGGTGCTCCCGCCGACAATAGCGGAGGTTTCGATGAAAGTGCAGCTAGGGCGGAGGTGAAGGGGTATCCGAGGCGAGGGTACGCCATCGGAGGAGCCCCCGCGCCGAGACCAGCTGACTTTCCCGAAACCGGAGCGTGTCGCCGGCGAGCATTGCGGTGGAGCCGACATAGAATACGCTTAGTTCTAGAGAGAAAAAGAGAGCCCCTTGACGGTATTGGGGAGGGGGGAGTAAGGTCATGGGTAGGTGGGGAAAACCCCGACGCCCGGGGCGTTCCCGGGTTATATTTCTTCGTTTTTTCACTCTTTTTCTCCCACCACCATTCCTTCTCTTCTCGTTCTTTCCACCCACTACTCTTCTTTTCTCTTTTCTTCCCCCTTCTCTCCCAACCCTCTCGAGGTGCTTCCATGGCCCAAATCATCAATTTTTCTACGCATCCGTTGCGTACGGAAAAGAACCATGGGGGAGCTTCGAAAGAGACAGCGCCCCCCAAACCAAATCTACAAAAGGCGCAAATCATCGAGCTTCGTCCGGTCACACTGGAGGAGCTTCTCGATGCGGTAGAGAGCGGTGAATCAGGCGATGTTTCTATGGGGAATGTTCTTCTAACCTTTGACGAGGTGGCGGAATTTTTTCCAGGAGACATCAAGCAACGAAAGAAGCGAGCACTCGCGCTCCCACCGAAGAGCCGTGCTCCTCACTCAAAGCTTCGTACTCCTCGTTCGAAGCGCGCAAGTGGTACATCATAACCCCACTTGCTTTTTATTTTTGTCGCAAGAACCCCAGAGTTTATCGGAGGGGTGAATTGCGTGACAAAAATAACCCGCCGCGTATGCCGGTGCCTCGGAGCCGAAGCCCGAAGGGCGGAGGTATGGGGTTGGAGGAGAGGCGGGTTTTCTGGGCATCCGTCAGGCCGAGAGGCGGATATTCCTATAGACAACCTTCTCGTTTTCTGCTACAATTTCCTTATGATGACACCAGAATCACCGCGCCATATTGAACAAAATAAAAAAGTGATTTCAGTTGAAGAAGCCGTACGACGAATACGAATGCTTGCTAATTTGCGTGAGAAAAAAAAGAATAAAGAACCATTGGATGAAAAAGAAAAGCAACTTCTTCCCGCGCTTGAAGGTAATGTCGACGCTTGGCTTGGTGAACGTCTTTCTCTGCTTGCTATTTCGCCACGTGAAATGCCACGACGTGTTGCGCAGTGGATTTATGAGGGTGCGCAAAAGAATGAAGAACAAAAGGGGTATCAAGAGAGCGAGTGGCAATGGTTGAAAGAAGAAAAGAAAAAGCCGGAAGCAGCGCGTGATCCAGCATACACGGATCGTCTTTCAGTATTTTGTATACTTATAGAAGATGCGGCGCTTGCGCGAAAATGGATGGTTGAACAACATAAGATTATTGATGACAAGGATGCCTCGCCATTGAAACGCGTAAAAGCGCGTGACGCGTTAAAAATCACTGGACGTGAATTGGATACGCTGAAAGAATCTAAAGCGCCACCGGTTGAAGCGTGGGTCCCTGTGCGATCAGAAAAAAAGGAAACAACAACCACGCGTATTGCGGATGTATGGCATAAAATTATTCAGCATATCGAATGGCCGGCGGATATGCCGCATAATCTTCGTGAACAGATTGGACGCCGTTACGCCGCGCAGGAAGAAGAACTTGCACGGGTAGTGGGGAAAGAGCGAAACAAGGAAGAAGCAGTTACGCTTTTTGATAAGTTGGCGCTTGGGCTTCGTGTTGTTGTCGCGCAAAAAAGTGATGCATGTAAAGAAGTGGTTGAGAGTATTCTTCGGGAAGTGAAGACGCATGTGGATATGCTTTCTGACGCGAGTGACGTGGGGAAAGGACTTGCGACAATGAAAGAGAGTCCCGTATACTTGAATCTGCTTAGTCGTTTTCAAAAATTATTGATCCCAAGAGATCGTTTTCATGCCCAACGCTTTATTCGCGAAACGATGTACCCTCGGCTGAAGATGGTGTATAATGGGACTGTACCGGAAGAGGCATACGATCGTTTGATTGCGGAGCTTGAAGCAAAAGTACAAGTATTGCACGATGATTACGATGCCAATAAGGCTCGTATTGTGAGGGATGCAGCTCGACGACGGCATATCGTACATCAAAAACGAAAAGCATCTTAACATATATATCTATGGCAACAACGCCCATCAAAGTATTGTTAGTCGAAGACGACCTTATGCTCTGCGACATGTATCAGATGAAGTTTACGTCTGAAGGATTTGACGTATGGAAGGGGAATAACGGCATTGAAGGTTTGAAGCTTTTGAACGAGAAAGGGGTGCCGGATATTATTTTACTCGATGTCATTATGCCGCAGATGGATGGGTTTACGATGCTCGGAAAAGTAAAAGAGAATACTGCATGGAAAGATGTCCCCGTCATTCTTCTTACGAATTTAGGACAAGAAAATGATGTGAAGAGAGGGATTGCGATGGGAGCGAATGATTATTTAGTGAAAGCGAATTTTACACCGGCGCAAGTAGTGGAGAAAGTGAAAGCGTTATTAACGTCTATCAAGTCATAAAGTTTATAAAGTCCGTAAAGTCGCTAGGGGAAAATCGTCTTTTGACTTTATGGACTTTTAACTTTCGACTCGCATAACTATGCATCCAAAACAAGAGCGAACATATGTGATGATAAAGCCGGACGGCGTTCGGCGCGGTTTAACCGGAGAGATTATTTCTCGTATTGAGCAACGCGGACTGAAAGTTGTTGCACTTTCCATGGATAGTCCGGCGCGCGCGAAATTTGACGGACATTATCCAAAGGATCCAAAGTGGATCACGCGTCTTGGGGAAAAGACACTCGCGACGTATCAGAAATATGGATTCGATCCGATAAGTGAGCTCGCCACCGATAAGGCAGAGGAGATTGGTCCCATGGTACGTAAGTGGCTTCTTGATTTTATGACATCGGGTCCGGTTGTGAAAATGATTATCGAAGGCGTGCATGCGGTGGATATGGTACGAAAAATCGCAGGAAATACCATGCCATCAGGAGCGGAAATGGGAACAATTCGCGGTGATTATTCGGTGGACAGCGCCGCTTCGGCAAATCGAGATAAGCGCGCCGTCTATAACCTCGTCCATGCGTCAGAGACACCCGATGAAGCGAAACATGAAATAGGTTATTGGTTTACGAAGGACGAAGTGCACGAGTACACGCGGACGAACGATGTGTAGTTCTGATAGTTCGATTAAATAACACCGAGTGATGAGGTCATCACTCGGTGTTTTAAGTATGAGTGCAATTAAAACGGATCGTGAAGTTTTTGCCAATCAATCGCGCGGTCGGCGATTTTTTCTTTGAGGTTTTTCAGTACGCGGTCGAATCGTGCGCGATCAAGTGATTCCATCGCTACCGTATTTTTGAGCGTAAGAACCGTTTCTGTTGCGCCAATCGCTCGCCATGTCGACAAGAGAAATGAAGCAAGGAATATGAGCGATCCCAAAAGAATAGCTATTGAAACAATACGAGGGAAGGTACGCATGAGAAATTTTTGGAGATGTTGTTTCATACTAACGGGATTCATTATTCCACGTTGTTGTTCCGGTGAGCGTCATGGTGATTTTTTGTTCTTCCGCTTCTTTCTGTATAGGAAGTGATGGAACATTACGCGAAAAAGAAGAAGATGTATTTGTATGATTATTCGTTGCACGAATCGTTTCTATCGGGAGATAATACGGTTCTCGTTCAATCGCGACAAGCATGTGCATTAGGGAATTCCATGCGCCATCCCACTCTAATGCAAACGGAACGGATAGTTCTTTTACTTTCTCTGCCCCTTCTTTTTTTTCAATGGTCGGAAGGGTGAGTCGGTGTCTTACGTTGTTTTCATTCGCGAGCGATTCGAGTCTTGTGATGAACGGAATACTTGCTTCATAGTGCAGAATCGCGCTCACCACCAACGCAACGTCGGGGCGAACTTTTTCCCAGTCATCACGGAGCCTTTTTAAGAGAAGTCCTTGTCGGTAGCGACTTTCAAGGCGTTCTTGCTCAATGCTAAGGTCGTTTTGTATTGCGTTGACGTCGCGGACCGTTGGCAGAATAAGAAAAAAGAAAATTGCAAGAATGCAGGTGCATAGTGCGGTAAGTATACTGATGCTTTTCGCGAATGGACCCTTCATAAGGCGCTCGTATTAATGTTCGATTCCAATTGCCAATTGATGTCTTTTGGCGAGAGGAGATTCGTTAAGGGGAACGAGAGATTGGTGATGAAGGGGAGTTGCTCTAACGCTGTTTTAAAAGTGAGGAGGTCGCTCCGTGTCGCAGCTTTTCCTTTCAAAATAAATTGAGGGGTTGCTTTCTTGTTCACGGTCATTTCCGTTATCGTGATGCTTTCCGGCATTGCATTTGAAAGATGTATAAAGAATGTGCTCCACGGAGTGGTGTCTTTTTGAAGTCGATCAAGGAGTGCAGTCGTTTTATTGGTTTTTCGTACAGCGATTTCGAGTTCCCGCGTGTGGATATTTGTTGTTGGCGTTGTTGCAAATGTTAAAACAGTTTGTACGAGAAAATATTTCGTGCCAATAGTGATAATGGCGATGCAGCACGCGAGAATAAGGGTAAGCTCAAGTATCGTTTTTGTTCGATGAAAAACAACACGTATTGCGTGAAGTCGTTGTTTTTCGGGTGAAAGAAGGTTGATGATCAACATACAATCATGATAGATCACGTAAGGCAAGTCCCAATGCGACTGCCCATGCAAGCGGGTGCTCTGGAAAATTGCTCGGTTCTTGAACGATGCTCCACATATTTCCTTGCGTGACAGGAATACCCAGCTCTTTTGCAAGTATTGAATCGATTTTTTTTAAGTGCGCGCCTCCGCCAACGAGTACGATGTCCTTCGGGAGTGGTTTTTCTTTTGCCGTGATTTCGTCAAGACCGATCCCGATACGTTGTACGGTTTCGTGAAGATGTGTTTCGATGATTTCTCGGAGAGCGCCTTGGCACGCCGTGTCGTCAAATCCGCATCGAATTTTTGTTGCTTCAGCTTCTGCGAGAGGAAGGCGGAGTGTTTTTGCGATTGCTTCCGTGAGCATATGTCCCGTGAGCGGCAGAGAAATAGTGAAGAGCGGTACGTCATGATGTGCGAGAAGAAAGAGGGTTCGTGTTGCTCCGAGGTCGATGATGACGCGCGGTTCACTTCCGCCAAAAAGACGAGCAAGCGCTATTGCTTCGCTTTCGATGGAGGAGGGGAAGCACTCTGCTTTTTCGAGTGCACTCGCTAATGCGTCGCTCGTGTCGCGTGCGACGGTTATCACGAAAACAGTAGCCATCTCTTCGTGCGTGTCAATGATTTGCCAGCTCGTGATGGTTGTATCGGGATGCATTGGGATATGTTTTCCTGCCTCTTCGCGTATGCGTTCTTCTGTTATGAGTGATGCGGGTATCTGTATAAGCGCCATTTGCGTATGTACGTCAGAGAGTGATGCTGTTGCAATAACGAGTGTCTTTGGAATCGTTTGTTTGATTTTTTTCCAAACAGTTACAATGGCATTGCCGCACGCGGACGAATCCACCATTTTGCCGTCGCAGTGTGCTTCGGCGCCAAAGGTTCCTTCGGCAAAGCCAACAACCGTATACTGTTTTCCTTGACGTGCGAGTGCGATCATTTTTACGCCCGTATCTGAAATATCAATGCCGACACTATATTTTTTTGTGAGCCCCGTTAGAGATTTTATTTGCATACGCTTTGCATCCTAAGTAGTGCTTTGTTTGTAAAAAATTTGGATCTCTAACGGGGTGAGTCCGTCAAACATATTTTATTCACTAACCTCTTCCCATGTAAGAATACGATTGTCTCCTTGTTTGGGGAAAAATGGTGGTGGAGTAAATATAAGTCGCGTATCGTAGTCTCCTTCTTCACCGCGATATCCGGAAATAATTTTTCCGGAATCATCCACCCATGTGAATGCAGGAATTTGATTACTGATCATAGTGCCTTTTCGACTGATGGTTGATCGGAGAATAAATGGGGCGTAGGATTTATTGCACTTATAGCCATAACGGTTTAAACGTTCGTCTGAACAATAATAATTTCGAAAAATGTGTCCTTTCTGCGCGAAAATCGCTGCGTGGAGTTCCAATGTGTCCGCTGATTCAAGGGGAATGAGAATGTCGTTTTGTGCAATGATCCCGATTGATCCCAGTTTTCCTTCATTCCCTGATGCGGGGGTGGTGAGGCCGCCATTAATGATAATGGATGCGCTGCCAATCACGGTGACTGGTCGTTTCGTTGCGCCGTCAACCCAGAGTGTGTCATCAAAAAAGAATAAACTTTTTTCTCCGCATGCATTTGCCTCCGGGATTGTCACCGTGCGGACTAGGACCTCTTTCTTTATTCCTTCCGCAGTCTCAACCCATCCGGTGCGTCCATCGTATCCCCAAATTTTTGGCTTGACTTCGGTAACGCGGAAGATGTTGAGCGTTCCGTTTTCATTCATTCGTGCATGATAGCCCAATGCTTTTGATGGTTCAAAATAGGTGTTCGCTGCTTCAGCTTGTTGTTGAAAAACAGGAAGGCGCAAAATGATCGTATCAAAATCGATTTTTCCTGTTGGAAAATCCCATAGCCCCTTTGCCCCGCCATCTCCTGCTCCCCAAACTCCCGGCTTTGTTATTGGTGGATTGCAGTCATGTTCAGCGCCGCAGATGTATGTTTGCTTTGCGCTCGTTATGCGGCTTTTGTCGTCCGAGTCCATACGGATTCCTCCATTGGCGTGTACCGGTCCTTTGAGTTCTCCGCCGCCGAACCATACATTACTATCGGTAAGGTAGGAATATTTCGTGAGTGCGGGAGCGCCATAGGTGATCGCAATATTTCGGGTGCGTTTTTGATCGGCACTGTGTCCTTTGACGACGACACGTGTACTCCCGCTGCACGTGCTTCGCGGGGAAATCGTGAATTCGAACGTGCCTACGAGTCCGCCCTGCGGATCACGATATTCATTTGTGGAAGGAGTGGTGTCATCCGGTGCGTGTGCCAAGCGCCATCGTGCGTATTCAATACCTGCTTCTGCGGAGGCAAACGCTTGTCCATCAGCAATACTTCTTTGACTGACGTGTATCTCAAGCTGGACATAGGAAAGAAGCGCAGTAGTGAGGACAAGAAAGATGCCAAGGAACGCGAGCGCCACCGGAAGCGTCGAACCCCGTACATCATTTATGATAGCATACTTTTGCTTCTTCATCATTTTCATTCTTCTAAACTTGCTTTAATGTTTCGGAGTTCTACTATGGTGTTCACCGTTGTTCCTCTTGGGAGCTGACCGGGAGCGACGTCGATTGCAAAGTTGATACCAACAAGCAGGACGGCAGTTATATCGAGTGGAGGAAGGATTTCCGTTCCATCTTTTTTATAATAACGAAATAGGGGATCGTTGCCCGTAAGGTACTGTGCGATCGTCCGTACGCTTTCGTCGCTCTCGTGGTAGTTTGGCGGGTCGCCAAAGGGTTTCGTGATTCCCCGTTTTAAAAGATTATTTTCACGCCAATAGCGAATACGTTCTCGGGAACTATCGCGGTCAATATCGCTGTAGAATTCAAGTCGATTTGTTTCTGCTTTGATAAGCGGATAGTCGCCTTTGTCGGAAACAATCGCTTCGCGCAATTCTTTGACGATCATATCCTGTGTACGACGCGCGATAGCGACTTGTGTCGTCTGGTCTGCAGTAATGCGATAATTTTTATACCCTTGGACCGTAAGCTCGCCAAGCATCATCGTCACGAGCGAACTTATTGCGACCGCGATGATAATTTCGATAAGCGAAAATCCTCTCTCCCTCGTGGCGACGCGGATCCTGTCATGGCGCGCTGCCTCATCCTCTCTCCTCCGGGAGGCAACCCTCTCGCCGTCCGGGATGCTTCCCTCCAGAGCTACCCCAAGCATCCCTCCCGGCGGGGGTTCCCGACGCACCGTCTTTGGCAGCATCGCCATGCCACCCGCTATGCAGCGGATTGAAAGGGACGGATCTGCCAAGTGTCCTCCCGCCGACAATAGCGGAGGTTTCGATGAAAGTACAGCTAGGGCGGAGGCGAAGGGGTATCCGAGGCGATGGTACGCCATCGGAGGAGCCCCCACGCCGAGACCAGCTGACTTTCCCGAAACCGAAGCGTGTCGGAGGCGAGGATACTGACGGATCCGATTCCAAAAGAGAATAGTATTACAGCGGGGCGATGGCGATATCTTCATAGGTTTGTCCATTGATATGCACGTTCGTTGTCATCGTTGTATACCCTTGCTTCGTGACCGTAAGATCATACGGAGTATCACTTGCAAGTGGAGAGAAGAACGATTGACCTTCCTCGCCCGTAACAATGGTTTTATCGTATTTCTTATCGGCGTTTGTGATGCGGACGGAAGCGCCGACGAGAGGCGTTTGTTTATCCTTCACTGTCACAAGGAGCGTGTCCGTCCGATGGCTAGCGAGTGTGAGGCGTTCCGTTGTTGTACTTCCCGGAGCAACAAAGATGGGAAGTATCGGCGCAGTTGCGCTTATGTCATATCCTGTTGCGACACCATTTAATGTGATTGCGTACGTATCCCATTCGATAGCAGAGAGCGTGAGTACGCCCGCACCATTTGTTTTTTTCGTTGTGGTGAATTTTGGTATTGGTTTTCCTTCACCGTCGACGCCGACGGTTTTTGCACCGGTAATGGTGAGCGTGACGTTTTTTTCCGAACCCCCGTGATTATCAACCGTTGTTACCGTGAGTGTTGCAAGGCGATCAATAAAAAAACTTGGTTCGGTTGTTTGTCCTTCGGTAACGGAGAGTGGAGGTTTTTCCGGACTGGGATTTATTCCTACTGCGGCGCGGATTGTAGCATCACTTGAGTAGTCGCTTTTTGTTACGGTTACGTCGTATCCCTCCTGCGAAGCAGGTGCTCCGGGAATGACGAGCTGTCCGTTGCTATCGGTTGCGAGCACGGTGTCAATCGGCGGTACTGTTTTTGTATTTTTTATTGTTACTGTCGCATCGGAAACCGGCGCTCTTTGTGCATCGGCAACGTGGATGATAAGCGTTCCACCACCTGCAGTTGTTTCCAGTCCTTTTGGCGCAGCATCGGTCATGAGCACAACCGGACTTACACCGAATTTTCCATTCCATATTGCTGACACGCGGATGCGTTTGTAGTCGGCTGGAATGGGATCTTGCGGCGCTTTTCCGTCAAACGGGTCGTCAATATAAAAAACAGCGGTTTGCACTGTATAGGTTATGCCGTTCCGCATGATGATTGTTTCACGTGGAGTGGAGCCCGATGGAATCCCTCCAATGGTTCCGAGTGTTGTATAGGGGAGAGTTTTCAGTCGCTCGATTTGTTCTGTTGCGATGGCGGTTGCAGTAATCTCCGCTCGTTTTTCCGTTGTTACTTGAAGACCAATAACCCATGCGCTCCAGAGTCCCATGCCGAGAACGCCAATGATGCCAATCGTAATTAAGAGCTCGATGAGGGAAAACCCTTTTTCGTGAATCGTGGATCGTGTATCGTGAAACATATATCGTGGATCGTTAAACGTGAAATGTAAATCGTAGATAATGTTACACGCTTCACGTTACACATTTCACAATCAAAACTGCTGTGCCAATGAGTACATCGGCATGATGATCGCGACGGCAAGTCCCGCAACACCAAGCCCGAGTACTACGATGAGCAACGGCTCAATCAATGCGGGGAGCGTTTCCATGGTGGTCGTCACTTCTTCTTCGTAGAAGTTTGCAATTTCTCCCAAAATGGTATCGAGCGTTCCCGTTTTTTCACCGACGGATACCATCTGTCGCACGAGTGGGGGAAAGAGTCTTGGCTCTTTGCGCAAGAGACTTTCAAGTGTTACTCCTCGTTTGACCGCACCGGAAAAACCAATGACCGCTTTTCGGTAGTAGACATTACCAAGGACATTTCCGGTGATCGTAAGCGCGGTCGCAAAGGGAATGTCCGTTTTTAAGAGTGAAGAGAGCGTTCGTGAGAATCGCGCGAGGTTGATTTTCCGCACAATACTTCCAATGATGGGGAACCGAAGCATGAGAAAATGAATCATCGCCTTCCCTTTTGGTTGCCGTGCGAACGTGATCGCGAGTCCGCATACAATAAGTGTTGCGAGCGCCATGATGAGTCCGTGCGCCGTGACGAATTTTGATAGCGCGATGACAATGCGCGTTGCAATCGGGAGTGTGGCGTTTATTTCATCAAAAATGCCAATGAGGCGCGGGAGTACGACAGTCATCATAAAGATGCCAATGCCAATCATCACAACAACGATGACCGTTGGGTAGATGAGCGCTCCACGTACCTTTGAACGAAGGGTATGGTCTTTTGCGAGTTCACAATGCAATTCTTTGAGCGCTTCTTCCAGTTTGCCGCTTGCTTCACCCGCTCGAATCATATTTACAAAAAGTTCTCCGAAGACGCTTGGGTAGCACGCGAAACTGTCCGCGAGTGTTTTTCCTTGCGAAACGCTGGTGGCAACATCGTGAATAACATGTTTCAGATGTTTTCCTTCAGCTTCTTCACTTAACGTTGCTAAGGCGTCGGTGATCGAGAGCCCTGATTTTACCATCACGCCCAGGTGCTGAATAAAAAACATTTTCGATTCGGCAGAAATGGGTTGAAAGAATGCGAGCAGTTTTAAAAATTTTTGTTTCATGAGTATGCGATCATAGACTCACTGTCGTTGCGAGCGTGAGCGAAGTCACCGCCTCTGGCGGGATCCCGCCGTGGCGGGACAATCTCACGATTAGGGGATTGCCGCGACCCTCCGGGTCTCGCAATGACAATCTTCCACTATTCTTTTGTTACCCGTATCAATTCTTCAATTGTCGTAATCCCGTTTTTTGCTTTCATGAAGCCTTCTTGCGCGAGCGTGATCATTCCGTCTTTTTTTGCTTGCGCGAAGAGTTCTTCACGTGTTGGCTGGTGGAGGATGAGTGTTCCCATCGCGGGTGATATTTCCAAAATTTCATAGATACCAACGCGCCCCTTATAGCCTTCTTTATGGCACTCATTGCAGCCATTTCCGCGATAGAACAGCATCGATGCGAGCGTTTCTTTTGTGGATGCGATGGTTTTTTCGCGTGCCATGACCTCGATGATTTCTTTCATATTAAAATGTCGCTCGAGTTCGGTGATCGCTTTTTTATCCAATGTGTAGGAGCTGATGCAGTTTGGACATATTTTTCGCACGAGACGTTGTGCGATAATGAGGACGAGAGTACTGGATACAAGAAAGGCGGGCGCACCCATATCGAGCAGACGCGCGATGCTGGTGACCGCGTCGTTCGTGTGGAGTGTCGAGAGCACGAGGTGGCCGGTCAATGCCGCGTGAATCGCGATTTCCGCTGTTTCCGTGTCACGAATTTCTCCGACCATAATGACATTCGGATCTTGTCGGAGAAACGCGCGAAGTCCCGTCGCAAACGTGAAACCGATTTTTGGGTTTACTTGACTTTGATTCACTCCCGGCATGCGGTATTCGATAGGGTCTTCGATCGTGATAATGTTTACTCCCGGCTTATTCAACATGTTGAGCAGCGTATAGAGTGTTGTCGTTTTTCCCGACCCCGTTGGACCGGTGACAAGAAGAAGTCCATGAGGTTTTTCGATACTTTGTCGCACTGCATCGAAACTTGCGGGCGCAAGCCCCAGTTGTTCAAGAGAAAGAACGCGCGTTCCTTCTTGTAAAAGACGAAGAACGATTTTTTCTCCGTCGAAGACGGGGATCGTTGATACGCGAAAGGATACTTGTGTTTGTGATGTGGTAATTTTAAATCGACCGTCCTGCGGAAGACGATGTTCGTCAATTTTTAAATTTGCCAATACTTTAATGCGCGCGATGATGCCTGCTTGCACGGATTTTGGTAGTGTCATGACAGGGCGAAGGATGCCATCAATCCGATAGCGGATAATCATTTCTTTTTCCGCAGGTTCAATATGAATGTCGGACGCGCCTTCGATGATCGCATGTTCGAGAAAGGTGTCCACCATACGGATCGTCGGTAATTCTTGCGCGGCGTTTTCTCCCCCCGTAACGGCGACATCGTCAGTCATTTTTTGGAATTCTTGCGACAGTTCTTTATGGTATTGTTTGAGCGCATCTTTCATCGCTGCCGGAGTTGTCACGTATACGATGAGCGTACACCCGGTTTCTTTCTGGAGCGTTTCTTGCGTTGTAAGATCATTCGGGTCTGTTGTTGCAACGTGAATCTGCTCGCCATCTTTTTTGAATGCGACAATATTGTTGGTTACGGCGATGGGTTCGGGAACGAGAGTCAATACATCATCAGGAATAATTTGCGTGCGGAGATTAACGAAGGGGAGTCCGAGAACTGTTGCGGCGATCGAGTAGAGAAGATCCTCGGAAACAACCTTTTTATTGATGAGATGATCTTCGATTTTTACTTTTTGTTTTTGCGCATCAGCAACAACTATGGCGAATTCTTTTTCGCTCAATATTTTGCCTTTGATGACGATATCTTTCAGTTGGTGCGCTGTAAACATACCCGATCAGTATACCATATTCTCATTTCTTTGTGTGGTAGACCCCGTTAGAAGTTATCATTTTGTGATGGTATAAAATGTGGGCAGTAAAAGTGCTATGGTACAGGATTTATTCCCATATTCGTCTATAAAAAGACTTCTAACGGGGTAGACGAATCACTCTCTTGAATGGTACAGTATACACATGGATTTCTTCCCATTGATTAAAGTTTTTTCACTTTCTACCCTTTCTTTCCTTGTGGCGATGGTATGGGCACCGATTCTGGTGCGTTTTTTGTCGCGGCATCGATTGGGAAAGCGTATTCGTGATGCAAAAGAGGCGCCGGTGATGGCGGGCTTGCACGCGGCGAAAGAGGGGACGCCAACAATGGGGGGCGTGCTCGTGTGGGGGACGACGCTCGCATTTGCCTTACTCTTGCCGATGATTTCTTCGTCGTTCTCATTTTTTTCTCGCGCGGAAACCTACTTGCCTTTGGGAGCGCTTATCGCATCGGCGCTCGTTGGTTTGGTGGACGATCTTTTTAATATTCGACGTATCGGTGCGCACGGTGGGGGACTGCGTATGCGGCATCGGTTTTTTATTTACACGGCGATTGCGGCAGTTGGCGCGTGGTGGTTTTTCATTAAGCTCGAACGCGATGTGTTACATATTCCTTTTTTAGGGAACATAGATGTCGGGTGGTGGTACATTCCGATTTTTATTTTCATCATCGTCGCGACAGCGTTTTCCGTAAATGAGATTGATGGGTTGGACGGGCTCGCAGGCGGGACGTTGCTCACGGCATTCGGCGCATACGGCGCAATTGCATTTATTCAGGGGCGTTACGATCTTGCGACATTTATCGGCGTCATCATTGGCGCACTGCTTGCGTTCCTCTGGTTCAATATTAATCCGGCGCGTTTTTTTATGGGTGATACCGGCGCGATGTCACTTGGGGTCACACTTGGAGTGATTGCGATGCTCACGAACTCGGCGTTACTTTTGCCACTTATTGGACTTATGTTTGTCGTGGAATCGCTTTCGGTTATTGTGCAAATCACTTCACGTAAACTGTTTCATCGGAAAATTTTTCGTTCAAGCCCCATTCATCATCATCTTGAAGCGATCGGCTGGAAGGAGCCCCAGATCGTCATGCGATTTTGGATGATCTCGGGCGTCACCGCGGTCGCGGGTTTGGTGTTGTTCCTCGTCGATCGGTTGTTGACATAATATGTTCTCCTCATTTCGTGGAAAACGAGTAACGGTGATGGGGCTCGGGTTGCATGGCGGGGGCGTTTCCGTTGCCGTTTGGTTGTTAAAACATGGGGCGCGAGTGACCGTGACTGATCTTAAAACAAAAAAAGAGCTTGCTGGGTCATTAAGGAACTTCTCGACAAGCTCGAAGAATATTACTTTTGTTTTTGAAAAGCACCGGAAGCAGGATTTTATTGATACCGACATGGTGGTGCGGAATCCCGCGGTGCCGGTGGAGTCGCCGTTTTTGAAGATTGCAGAGCAGCACGGAGTGCCAATTGAAAATGAGGCAACGCTTTTTTTTAAATATTGTAAATCGAAAAATATCATTGGAGTAACCGGCACGCGCGGTAAATCAACGACGTCGGCGATGATTGCTGCGATTTTGCGCGAAAAACTTACAACTTACAACTCGTGTGTGGTTTGCGGGGAATATTCGTACGACGCCGATGCTTTCGATTGTAGATAAGATAAAGCCCGAGGATTGGGTGGTGCTTGAGTTGTCGTCGTGGCAATTGGAAGATATGGATCGGCAAAAAATTTCTCCGCATATTGCGGTCGTGACGAATGTTTTGCAAGACCATTTGAATCGCTACACGGGAATGCGTCCCTACGCGCGGGCAAAAGAGAGTATTGTGCTCTATCAGAAGAAAGGGGATGTCGCGGTGCTGAATAAAGAAAATGCGTGGACGAGAGCAATGGCGAAGAAAACGAAGGCGAAAGTGTATTTTTCTTCAAACCGCAGAGGTCGGACCTCGACGGTACAGAGGTCCGACCTCAACATATTAGGTGAACATAATATTCAAAACGCGCAGGCGGCGGCGACGGTTGCGCGAGCGATTGGGATTTCAGCGAAGACGATTATTGGTGCATTAAAAAAATTTCGCGGGCTTCCTGATCGTCTGGAATATATTCGCACTGTGCACGGGGTGCGCTATTATAATGATACGACGGCAACGACACCGGATGCGACAGTCGCAGCTCTCAAAACCTTATCGCATCAAGAGCCACGCATTATTTTGATTGCTGGCGGGTCGGATAAAAAATTAGATTACAAATCCCTCATGCCGTGGATAAAAAAGACGTGTAAGGCGGTTGTTTTTTTACCGGGGGCAGCAACGGATAAAATAAAAAAGTTAGCTGTCAGTTGTCAGCTGTCAGTTGTCGCCGACGCGGCATCGATGCCTTCCGCCGTCCGCACCGCGTCACGTCTCGCAACACGAGGCGATATCGTCCTCCTTTCTCCCGCAGCCGCGAGTTTTGCCCGCCCGCCGAAGTCTGCATCGGGCAGACGAAGGAGGGGGCTTTTCCAACACGAGTTTGATCGCGGTGAACAGTTCCGTCGCGCCGTCAAATCCCTAATCCCTAATCCCTAATCCCTCTGCAATGCTTCGTCGATCAAAAACATCTCTTCCTCCGCCTGATGCATTCCTGCTCGTTATAGCCGGTATTGTTATTTTATTTGGTCTTGTCGCTTTGACATCCGCGAGCGGTATTGTTGCCTTCAATAAATTCGGTGATTCGTTTTTTTATGTGCGACGGCAGCTTCTGTTCGGATTGTTTCCGGGTATGATTCTTTTTTCCGTTGGTCTTTTTATTCCGTATACGTTTTGGCGGCGCATCGCTTTTCCATTCTTCGTTGCCGCGCTTGTGTTGCTTGTCCTTGTACTCATTCCCGGAATTGGCGCTTCGTATGGCCGTGCGCGCAGTTGGTTCTCGTTTGCAGGATTTTCTCTTCAGCCGGCGGAGATTGCGAAAATTGCCGTTCTTTTTTGCTTGGCGCTTTTCCTTGAGCGACGGAATCGATTCCTCGCTTTCGCGATCGTGTTGGGTCCAACGCTTTTTCTTATTATGCTGCAGCCCGATGTGGGGACGCTCGCACTTCTTGCAGCGGTTGGGGTCGTTGTGTATTTTGTGAGTGGCGCTCCATGGTGGCATCTCCTCCTTCTTTTTCTTTCCGGTGGTGGAGCACTTGCCGGGCTTATTGCGATGGCGCCCTATCGTCTCGCGCGCGTCATGACGTTTCTTCACCCATTAAGCGATCCATCCGATACCGGATATCAGTTGATGCAATCGCTCGTTGCTATTGGCTCCGGCGGATGGTTTGGCGTCGGGCTTGGCGCATCGCGGCAGAAATTGCAGTATCTTCCCGAAGTTGCGGCGGATTCCATTTTTTCCATTATTTCAGAAGAGCTTGGATTTATTATTGTCGCTGCGTTCATTCTCGCTCTCCTCCTTTTTTCGTATCGGGGGTTTTATATCGCACGTCGTGCGCCGGATCAATTTTCTCGATTGTTTACCGTTGGTGTTTTTACGTGGTTTCTCGCGCAGGCGTTCTTGAATATTGGGTCGATGATCGGGATTTTGCCACTCACCGGACTTCCGTTGCCGTTTGTCAGTTATGGAGGAACGGCGCTTACGGTATCATTATTCGCTCTTGGCGTCGTTGCAAATATTTCGCGGTATACACACAAGAACACAAGAACATAAAAACATGAAAGCAAACAATTTTAAGGAGAATTTAAAAAAGAAGATGGATGAATATGTGCATTTCGTTTACAATGTTACCAAAGAGTTTCCAAAAGAAGAATTGTACGGAGTAATTTCACAAATTCGTCGAGCAACCTTGTCGATTATTTTGAATTACATTGAGGGATACGCACGGAGAAGACCAGCGGTTCAATTAAACTTTTTTGAGATTTCTTATGGCTCATTAAAAGAATCGAAGTATCTCTTACATTTTTCTTTGATCGAAAAATATTTAAATAGTAATGATTATGAAATCGGCTTAAAGATGGCAGAGGAGATTGGTGCCATGCTCTGGACAGAAATAAGTCAGCTTGAAGGATCACTCACACATCCCTAGTTTTGTTTTTATGTTCTAGTGTTTTTATGAAATTATTATTGACCGGTGGAGGCACTCTTGGTTCGGTAACGCCCCTTCTTGCACTTTATGACGAGATGCGTCCTGAAAAAGTTTTTTGGATCGGCACGCGCAAGGGAATTGAAAAAGAATTCATAGAGCGCGCAGGAATTCCGTTTTATGCCATCACCGCAGGGAAACTTCGCCGTTATGTTGATTGGAGGAATCTTTTTTCTCCCATAGAAACAATCCTTGGTTTTTTTCAAGCGTTATTTCTTTTGCAAAAGCTTCAGCCCACGCATGTTTTTTCTGCGGGGGGATATGTTGCGGTTCCGGTGGTTTTTGCTGCGGCTTTTCTTGGTATTCCGTCGTATGGAATACAACTCGATGTGCGCCCAGGGCTTGCGAATCGTTGTATTGCCCCGTTTGTGAAAAAGATGTTTGTGGTTTTTTCTGAAACCGCTCGATTTTTTTCTGCGAGTAAAAGTGTGGTGACCGGCAGTATGATTCGAAAGAGTATTCGTACCGTTTCGTTAAAGACAGAACAGAAAAAACCACCGCCGTTGGCGGGGTCCCGTCCGAAGGCGGGAGAAGCACATCCGATGCTCCTTGTACTTGGTGGTGGAACCGGCGCGCTTTCATTAAACGAACTTGTGTGGCAGTCTTTGCGACAGCTTACGGATTTTTGCGACGTTGTGCATATCACCGGTCCTGGGAAGTTTCGACACATTTCGCTTCCGCACTATGAATCGTATAGCTTGGTGAAAGATGCTCTGCCTGCGTTGTTGCGCAATGCGGATTGCGTGGTCACGCGCGCGGGAATGGGAACGTTGTCAGAGCTTGCGGCGATGCGAAAGGCGGCGATCGTTGTGCCACTACCGAACACCCACCAAGAAGAGAATGCGGCGTTACTCGCTTTCCATGATGCGGCAGTTGTGGTAGCGCAACATACATTGACATCAAACAAACTTGTCGATACGGTCAGAATACTCCTCGTAGACAGCGAACGTTGCCGTGTGCTTGGTGAAAAATTATACCAATGTATCCCAACTGACGGTGTAGAAAAAATTTCTCAATTCCTAATTCTCAATTCCTAATTCATTATTCATGTCTGTTGCCGCAATCATTCCTGCATACAATGAAGAAGGCACGATCGGAAAAGTGATCAGTGCGATTAAACGTTCGCAAGCGGTTGATACGATTATTGTGATTTCTGACGGTTCAACGGATCGTACCGTTGCTATCGCGAAAGCGGCGGGAGCGGATGTATTTTCACGCACCAAGAATCGAGGAAAGGGTGAGGCGCTCAAATTTGCGACGACTAAAACGACTGCAGATATTTTATTTTTCTGCGACGCTGATCTTGTCGGATTGCAACCGCGGCATGTGCGCGCGATTGTTGATCCGGTGCGGAAAGGAACGGTCGCCATGTGCATGGGGCTTCGTGATCGGTGGGGGATCCCTGGCATCGTCGCGCGGCTTGACCCATTACTTGCCATCGGCGGCGAACGCGCACTCACACGAGAGGTGTTCCAACGTTTGACCCCCGAAGACTATCATGGATTCAGCGTTGAAATTTCATTGAATGAATACTGCAAGCGATTCCATTTTCCTGTACAATTCGTGGAGATGGTTGGTGTGACGCATGTCCCGAAAGAGATTAAATGGGGAAGAGTGCGCGGGACACTTCGGCGCATTCCATGGCTTTTTCAGATTCTTCGCGTGCGTATCCTTGCATTTTTTCCACGACAACAAACATGGCACAAGCATTAATAAAAACTGCGCAGCGTATTTACTGCATTGGCATAAAGGGCGTGGGCATGACCGCTCTTGCTGAAGTATTGCATGGGTGGGGGAAACGTGTGACGGGATCTGATACGGAGGAACGGTTCCAAACGGATGAGGTTTTACGAAGAAGCGGAATTTTGTTTGTCGAGGGGTTTGCAAAAGAAAACGTTCCGGCAGATGTTGATCTCGTTATTTATTCCACGGCATACGGCGAAAAGAATCCGGAATATGCAGAGGCTCTGCGACGAGGGATTCCGATGCTTTCGTACCCAGAGGCGTTGGGGCAACTCATGGAAGGGAAGTACGGGGTCGCTGTTTCCGGTTCGCACGGTAAAACAACAACGACTGCGCTCCTTGGGCATGTCATGACCGAAGCGGGATTAGATCCTACAGTGATCGTCGGGTCAGAAGTAAAAAATTGGGGATCGAACGCGCGCGTGGGGAAATCGGAATACGTTGTGATTGAAGCGGATGAATATCAAAATAAGTTTCAACACTATAATCCGCGCGGTCTTATCATTACAAATATAGATTGGGATCATTCGGACTTTTTCAAAACATTGGAAGCGTATGAAAAAGCGTTTGCTGATTTTCGAGAGAAAGTTTTAGGCAATAGCGGATGGGTAGTTGAGACTGGAAAGATAGATTATTCCCCGAGCGAAGTCGAGGGGCTTCCTTTGAGCCTTTCCGGCGAGCATAATAAAAAAAATACTGCACTGGTATATGCAGTAGCGCAGAAGCTTGGGATTGCCGATAACGTATTTTGGAAAGCGGTGCAATCATTTAAAGGCACAGCGCGACGATTTGAAGTAAAAGGGGAGACGGCTAACGGTGTGCTCGTTGTTGATGACTACGCGCATCATCCGACAGAAATTCAAGCGACGCTCAAAGCCGCACGTGCGCGCTATCCAAAACAGAAACTGTGGGTGGTGTTTCACCCGCATACGTTCACCCGCACAAAAACATTCTTCGATGACTTCGCGCGTTCATTCAGTGATGCGGATCAGGTCATCATTCTTGATATTTATGGTTCAGCGCGAGAGGAACACGGCGGTGTGCACTCCAAGGATCTTGTTGCAGCTATTAACAAGGGGCACCCTTGTAAAGGTACAAGGGTGCCCCTTGTAGATGCGATTTACATTCCCACTATCCCCGAAGCAGCAACGTATCTTCGTAATCACGCCGAGAAAGACGACATCGTCATCACTATGGGCGCGGGTGATGTGTGGAAAGTAGGGGAGGATTTTTTGCGATAATAATTTGAAATATGAAGCAACTTTCCGGTCTAAAAGAAAACCAACTACTTGCAAAATACACGACGTTTCGCATTGGCGGGCCGGCGAAGTATTTTTTTGTTGCAAGGAATTCGGATGATGTCGTAAAAGCGGTACGTGCGGCGAGTGAAGCGGGGATTCGTTATACATTGCTTGGCGGCGGAGCGAATGTTTTGGTTTCTGATAGCGGATTTGACGGGCTCGTGATCAAGCTCGAAAATCGCGGACTTTTTATTGATGATGGCATCGCACGTGCAGAAGCCGGCGTGCCGTTACTTTTTCTCGCGCAAGAGACGGTGAAGAAGGGATGGAGAGGACTTGAATTTTATGCGACGATTCCGGGAAGTGTCGGGGGGGCGATTCGCGGCAATGCAGGAGCATTTGGACGCGAGACAAAAGACGCGCTTATTCGGGCGCGCGTGTTTGACGGGAAAGAAGAGCGATGGCTTACAAACGATGAGTGCGGTTTTGCGTATCGTGACAGCACGTTTAAAAAAGATCGTGATGTAACAACGGGACACAATCAATTTATCATTTTAGAAGGCGAGTTTCGTCTCGATAAGGGCGACGAAAAAGAAGGGACAAAATACATGCGGGAAATTTTGGCGAAAAAAGCGGCAACACAAACACTCGAGTCGCCTTCTGCCGGTTGTGTATTTGCGAATGTGGAATTTGTTCCGGGCACGTACGACTTGAAAGATCCGAAACGGGGAAATCC
>JAUSHC010000004.1 GCA_030648795.1 bacterium
AGAAGCTTTGGCACAGGATTCGTAAAAAACAATTGCGTGATGTACAGTTTTTTCGTCAGAGGCCCGTTGGGCAATACATTGTTGATTTTTACTGTCCGACAAAGAAGCTTGTTATTGAGATTGATGGAGGACAGCATTTTACCATTGATGGTGTACGGGCTGATAGGAAACGCGATGATATTCTTTCGACACTTGGGATGAGAATTCTACGTTTTGATGACAGAGAAGTTCTCACGAACATTGAGGGCATTTTAGAAAGAATTTTAGAAAATTTATAAAATCCCTCCTCTCCTCCCTTTAGTAAAGGGAGGTAGCTTTCCTTCTTTAAAATAAGACAAGGATTTTTATGCCCATTCAGACATACAACCCGACTACTGAAGAAATAGTGAGGACATTCGTTGAACTCACGGATGCCGAGGTTATTGAGAAAATTGTGCGGGCGGAGGCGGCGTTTTTGCAATGGAAAGAGACGAGCTTTGCGGAGCGTGCGGA
Source organism: bacterium (assembly GCA_030648795.1). Taxonomy (GTDB): domain Bacteria; phylum Patescibacteriota; class Patescibacteriia; order JACQSD01; family JACQSD01; genus JAUSHC01. Next base: position 493 of record JAUSHC010000004.1, read on the forward strand.
GAAGATGAAGAAACTCGCTGTGCTGCTACGCGAACGAAAGCGGCAGTATGGGGAGCTCATGACTCTTGAAATGGGCAAGCCGATCACCGCGGCGATGGGAGAAGTAGAGAAGTGCGCGTGGGTGTGCGATTATTTTGCCGACAACGCGGAAAAGTTTTTGTCGCCAGAGGTGATTGTCACGGATGCATCGAAAAGTTATGTGCGGTTTGATCCGTTCGGGATCGTACTTGCCGTCATGCCGTGGAATTTTCCGTTTTGGCAGGTGTTTCGTTTTTTCGCGCCGGCGGTTATGGCGGGGAATGTTGGACTCTTGAAACACGCATCGAACGTTCCGCAGTCGGCAATGGCGATTGAAGCGGTGGTGCGCGATGCGGGATTCCCCGAAGGTGTTTTCCAAAATTTGTTAATCGGTGCGTCGAAAGTGGAAGCGATCATTGGCGACGCACGTGTAAAAGCGGTGACATTGACCGGAAGTGAATATGCGGGGAGCCAAGTGGCAATGCAGGCGGGTCGTGCGATCAAAAAAACAGTACTTGAACTTGGGGGAAGCGACCCGTTTATTGTTTTGGACGATGCAGATCTTTCCGCGGCGTGCGATGCGGGAGTGATGGCGCGATTGCAAAACGCAGGACAGAGTTGTATCGCGACGAAGCGGTTTATCGTGGTTGCATCGCGTGTTGAGGAATTTGTTACACAGTATAAGGCGCGATATGAGAAAATTGTTGTCGGTGATCCGATGGACGAGAAAACACAGATGGGACCATTGGCAACGCAAAAGATTTTGGATGATTGCGCCACACAAGTTGTAAAGAGCGTTGCACTGGGGGCGGAGGTCGTGATCGGCGGATCGCGCATGGACCGCAAAGGATATTTTTATGCGCCGACGATTTTGAAAAATGTGAAGAAGGGGATGCCCGCATATGACGAAGAAGTTTTTGGGCCGGTGGCGGCGGTGATCGCGGTTGCCGACGAAGAAGAAGCGATCCGCACGGCGAACGACACGCCGTTCGGGCTTGGCGCTTCGATTTGGACGAAAGACGTTGCGCGGGGAGAAAAACTGGCAACGCGCGTCGAGGCGGGAGCAGTATTTATAAATAGCATGGTGAAATCCGACCCGCGATTGCCCTTTGGAGGCATTAAAAAATCCGGCTATGGACGGGAACTTTCGCATTATGGTTTGAAAGAGTTCGTGAATATAAAGACGGTGTGGGTAAGGTAGGGGTGATGTAACACTCTGGCGCATCCTCTTTCGCTACGTTCAGCCGCCCTGCGAGCGGCTTCACTGCTTTCCTCCCTCGCTCCTCCGACCGCGGTCGGAGTCCATGCCCGCTTCGGTCGTCAACGCCGCTCAAGAGAATACGCCAGATTGTTACATAAGTTGAGAGGAGGATAAGGGGGGGGTTGACGATATTTTTTAGATACGATATTCTTCATTTTAAGTAAAAAAATCTGTGGACAGGTAGCCGACTGATCCGGGAACCGCTTGGATCCCCGTGATGTCGATGATGAGGTGTAGGATTGTAAATCCGCACTTCTCCCTGTCCGCGGACTATTACGCGTCCCCAGTGGTGCGGATGTATGATGTACAGGTAGATTGATCTCTACCCATATTCGCATCATGAAGCTGCTGGAAAAATAAGGAGGAGAGACAGAGATGCTGATCCCATCTTGCGCTTGCCCACCCGGTTAAGCGTCCGCAACACCCCTCGGCAACGTCCGCATCCCAATTCGTAACCTCTTCGAAAGGAAGGGGCGGATCGCGACTTCCGCAATTGTCGTGTGCGATAATTCGGCAACACAAATCATACTACGCTCCATACGAGCGTGTCATCTGAGGGATGAACCCCCGGATCGGTGAGAAAACACCTTATCAAAACATCCCCTCGGCATGGGCATTGCCACTCCTTGAGCGCGTCGACGATTCCTCTCGTTCGTCGATCGCGCTCAAGGCTTTTTTATGCTACAATACTTTTATGACGCATCTCGTTTCCCATCATCTTGTCACGCGCATTCCTACGACGACCGCGGACGCATCTGTTGCCGATGTACGGCATTTGATTGAACACGCAAAGACTCCGTGGGACTCGGTGAATTATATCTATGTTCTCGATGACACACAAAAACTCATCGGTGTGGTTTCTATCAAAGAACTGCTTACGGCAAAAAATGACGCGCATATGGCGGCGCTCATGCGGCGTGACCCCAAGAGCATTCACGAACATGCGCACGAAGAACGTGTTGTCGCTCTCGCTGTCGCACATTCGTTGAAAGCCATTCCAGTCGTTGATCATGATGGTCGTTTTTTGGGCGTTGTCCCATCCGATGCGATTCTTTCCATTTTGCACAAGCGGCATACGGAAGAATTTTTACGTCATGGGGGATTCATGCAACCGCACGTGCATTTTCTTGACGTGATGAAAGCGCGATTTGGCGAGTTGTTTCGCGCGCGGGTTGGTTGGCTCGCGGTGGGGCTTTTTGGTGGGATGCTTGCGGCGTGGGTAACGAATATGTTTGAGCCACTTCTGTCTGCCGAGCTTTTACTCGCATTTTTTATTCCACTCGTATTATATTTGAGTGCAGCAGTTGGCGGACAGGCAGGAATGCTTTTCATTCGTTCGCTTGCAGTAGAGCGTGTTTCACTCCGTCGTTATTTTTGGCGTGAGCTGTGTTTTGCTCTTGTGCTTGGCATTCTTTTTGGGATACTGGGTTATGTGATTGTGTGGGGTATATGGGGAAGTACTATTGTTGCAGAGATTCTTGGTGTTACACTTTTTCTTGGTATTCTTATTTCAACCATTGTTGCGCTTGTTATCCCTACATTACTCCTTAAGCTCGGTCGTGATCCTGCTGTTGGCAGCGGGCCATTCGCGACAATTGTGCAGGATGTACTTTCACTTACAATCTATTTTTTTATTGCATCACTACTCATATAATCTATGCGAAGAATTATTGAAAGATTTTTTAAGAATACGGAGGAGGAAGAAGCCATTACGCCGTACGATGCCGTTGGTCGGCACGTAGACACCGAGTTACGCATTCGAAATCTTAAAAAAGATGGTCGTCGGCTCATTGCGGAAGGAAAGAGCGACACAGAAGAGGCGCGAATTATTCGGGATGAAATCATAAAACTTGAGAGAGAGAAAGAAAAGTTTCGTGAAATTGCGTTACCGCGAAAAGTTTCGTAGGGCGTTTTCCACGGTTGCCCTTGCATTTTTTTATTCTTTTGTTACACTACGTCGTATTCCTCGTGAAAGGAGGGGAGGATGACACGTAAAAATGGCGAGATGCGATGGAAGGATGTCCTTCGTAATCCGACTTTTTTTGGTAAGTGTGTCATTGTGCGGAATGACTCACGAACCAATTTCTTGGCGACGGAGCCGGAGAAGGATGATCACGTTGAGGTTTTGCGCACACTACCCGATGGCAAGAATGCAAAACGGATCTGGGATGATGACGGATTCCAGACGGCGCACGATTGTTGCTGTTTCTTGTGCTTCATTCCCTATCCTTTGTTTCCGAAGCATCTAGTCAACCGGGTGATCGGACCAAAAGAGGGGGAACAAGAAGTCGTGGTGATTTATAAGGGCGAGAGGAGCGCTCAAAGGCCAAGAACATTTCAGCATACTGGATGGGAGGGAACTCCAGTTCTGTGAGATGGCACATGAGGAAGGAGGATTCGCATGTGGACGTGGATGCTGTTGGCGGATGGTGATCCGTTGCAACGGATACCCGTCGAAATGGATCAGCGATCATGGGTATTCATCGCCATCCTGCTTATATTCCTCATCGTTATCTGGAGGATCGTTAAGCGGTTGTCGAGGGGGAGGTACGAGCGCCAACCCCGTCATTAGGCTTATTCAAAAGCACTTGAAGTGCCTTCGATCAACCCCGGGTTCTCGTGAACTCGGGGCTCTTTATTTTTTCAGTGCTTTGTGGCACAATAAAAGAATATGACACGCACACTCACCAAAGAAACACCACAAAAAGTAGGGGAGAAGGTTATCCTTATGGGTTGGGTGCATAAGCATCGCAGGCTTGGGAAGCTGGTGTTTTTTGATTTGCGCGACCGGTGGGGAGTAGTGCAGGTAGTAGTGCGCGAGGGCGATGCGCTCGATGCGGCGAAAAAAATCCGGCCGGAGTTTGTCATACGTGTAGAGGGTTTAGTGAAAGCACGTGGTGAGAAGAATGTGAACAAAGACAGTCCGATGGGCGCGATTGAAATTGAAGCGCAAGTGATTACGATTATCACCGAGGCGCAGACACCTCCGTTTGAAATTGAAAATGAAAATTTGCAGGCGAACGAAGAGTTGCGCATGCAGTATCGCTATCTTGATTTGCGACACGAGCGGATGCGGAAGAATATTATGTTGCGTCACCGTGTAATTCATTTTATTCGAAACTATTTAACCGATCATGAATTCGTGGAAGTACAGACCCCGATTTTGACAAAGTCTACACCAGAAGGCGCACGTGACTATCTTGTGCCATCACGCTTGCATAATGGGAAATTTTTCGCGCTTCCGCAGAGTCCTCAACAGTACAAGCAACTCCTCATGGTAGCGGGATTCGAGCGCTATTTCCAAATTGCACCGTGCTTTCGCGATGAAGATGCGCGTGCAGATAGAAGCCCGGGCGAGTTCTACCAACTTGATCTTGAAATGTCCTTTATCACGCAAGAAGATATTCTCCAGCTTGCAGAAGGACTTTTTATTGCGCTTATAGAACATCTGAATGAGAAGCTCGGCAAAAAATATCATTTCACACAAAAGCCGTTTCCACGTTTGTCGCATGCCGATGCGGTAAAGCAGTATGGCAAGGACAAGTTTGATATGCGAAAAGACAAAAACGATCCGACCGAATTGGCATTTGCATGGGTGCTTGATTTTCCACTATTCACGAAACAGACTGAGGAAGATTATTTTCACGGTGCCGGAAAGACGTTAGCGCCGTCGCACCACATGTTTACCGCGCCGAAAGAAGAGGATGTGCCGTTACTCGATACTGATCCCGGCAAAGTGCGCGCCTATCAGCATGATTTGGTGTTGAATGGATTTGAAGTGGGTGGGGGGAGTGTACGTATTCACGATCCGAAAATCCAAGAGAAAATTTTTGACCTGATTGGTTTTACCGAAAAGCAAAAAAAGAATTTTCATCACATGCTCGAGGCGTTTACGTATGGTGTCCCTCCGCACGGAGGCATTGCACCGGGCATTGACCGGCTCGTGATGCTTTTAGCGGGCGAAAAGAATTTGCGCGAGGTTGTTGCGTTCCCCTTAACCGGCGATGGACGCGATCCCATGATGGGCTCACCGTCCGAAGTGGAGAAGGAACAGCTCGATGAGCTGGGGATTCAGATCATAAAAACATGAAAGCATTAAAACATAAAAGCAAATTGTTTTTATGTTCTAGTGTTCTTGTGCTTTCATGAAGTATGCGCCTCTCTTCCCTTCAAAAGTTCATTCTAGCGGAATGTTATATGAGGAAGGGGAGATTAAAAAAGAAAAATCTTTTAAGTTTTTACGAAAAGCAAAAAGACAAGCCGAGTGAGAAGGATAAGGCAGATACGATTACGAAAAGTGTCGATAGCTTGATTGATAAGGGCATGATGGTCGGGTACGGCATGCGTACACCGAAGAAATGGTACATCGAAGAAGTTCGTCTTATGCCAAAAGGGCGCAAGATTGCACGAAAATTATTGGGAGAACAACAGAAGCTACCTTTACATAATTAATTTCTAATTTCTAATTCACCTAATTTCTAATCAAATCCCAATCTCAAAATGTCTAGGGACTTCAGCCGTTGGTGCTTAGATATTGTTTAGGTCAATTAGGAATTAGAGTACTTAGAAATTTTAACCTATGGCTCTATCTGCAAAACTCAAAAAACTCCTTGACGCGAAGAAAGTGAAGTACACCGTGCGTGACCACAAAAAGGTTTTTACCGCGTACGATCTTGCACAGACGATGAAAGAGAAGCTTGAACATATCGCGAAGACGATCGTTGTGAGGTCAGATAACAGTCATTTGCTTGTAGTACTCCCCGGCAATCGACGCGTGGATTTTTCGAAGCTCAAGAAATTTTTGAAAGCAAAAAAAGTGGATATTGATCGAGAGGGCGTGATGCAGGCGGTATTCAAAGTGAAGCCCGGCGCAATCACCGCATTTGGCGGTCTCTATAAAAATACGCCAGTGCTCGTCGATAAAGCGCTCACGAAAGTGAAGAAGGTTGTCGCCAGCGCTGGCAACTTCGAGCAGGCACTCCACATGACCGCAAAAGAATTTTTGAAAGCGACGGAAGCAAAGCTCGGTGATTTTTCTGAAAAAGCGAAACTCAAATTACAAGTAAAACCGAAAAAGAAATAACCATTATTCTTCGAGCGGAGCGCAACGGAGTCGAGAAGCGGTTCTCGACTGGGCTCGAACAATATTTTCTTACGCAATGCACCCGATTAAACTTGAACAATTTGAAGGGCCGTTGGAACTCTTGCTCCAGTTGATTGAGGGGCAGAAGTTGGATATTACGCAGGTGTCCCTTGCGAATGTTGCAGATCAGTATCTTGCCTATATTCATGCGCAATCCAAGTGGGATCCGGATGAGCTTGCGGATTTTTTGGTGATCGCGGCGAAACTACTGCTCATCAAATCAAAAGTACTTTTGCCGAATCTTGATCTCGGCGATGATGAGGGCGATGCATTGGCATTGGAACAGCAGTTGAAGATGTTGAAGCGCTATCTCGAGGCGTCCGCGAAAGTGGATGTGCTGTTTCGCCGGCATCATGTTGCGTTTGCCCGCGAGAAGTTGCCGAGGAATCTCATTCCCATGCGCTTTGTCGCCCCACCGAATTTGACGGCAACACTATTACCAACGCTCTTTCAGAAAATACTCGAACGCATCGCGGCATTTCTTCCACTGCCGAAGTCTATTATTGAAAAAGCGGCATCGCTTGAAGAAACAATCCGTTCCATCCGTGATCATCTTATGGAGCGCCTTGAAACGAGTTTTCAAAATCTTATCGGCAATGCAAAAACGAAAACGGAAATTATTGTCAGCTTCCTCGCCATTCTCGAGCTCGTAAAACAGCGCATGGTCATGGTTGATCAGAAGCATCTTTTTGCTGATATTCAAATTCAGAAAATAACATCGCAATAGTATGGCAAACAAAGCTGTTCTCACATTGTTGGGGCAACCAAAACAATTAACGCTCGGACCGCTCATTCGCGGTTCAGGAATTCCCGTGCCGTGTTATCCCGATGTACGAGGCATTCTTTCTTATCCAAAGAATTTAAAAATTATGGCACAAGAATGCGCAAAGCTTATTGCGCAGTGGAAGGATATTGATTGTATCGCCGGATGTGCCATGGGAGGCGTTGCGCTGGCGACAGCACTCTCCCTTGAGTCAGGAAAACCTTTCATCCTTTTGCGAAAGACGCCGCGATTGTACGGTCCGCACTCTGCGATTGATGGAAAGTATAAAAAGGGGCAACGCGTTCTTTTGATTGATGATTCCATCGTGACAGGGACAAGCAAGCGTCCGTACGTTGATCATTTGCTGCAAGCGAAATTGCGCCCCATACGTTTTTTGACGATCATTGATGTGGGGGCAGGATTTCCATTGTGGCAGAAGCAACGTCATTGGATGCATGAACATGGCGTTGAGCTTCATGCGCTTGCCACATGGACCGAGTGGGCGCTTTATATGCGCGATCGCGGACGTATTCCGCGCACGACCGTTGCAACAATTCTTCGTCTTATGGATAACCCGCCGCAGTGGGCGGAAGGAGAAGTTGATGCGAAAGAAATATAATCGTTCGTTTGCCGATAGGAGGATTTCTGCTACACTAGTATCCATACTAATGGATATTTTTATCTATGCTTATTGCTTCGCAAATCGAGAGTCTTCTTTTTCTTTCAATAAAACCGCTTTCTGTAAAAAAATTGGCACACATGACGGGTGGGTCTGTTTCTGATGTCGAACAGGCGATCGGGAAACTTATAATCGAGTACAATACGGCAAAGCGGGGGATTCGTATCATTGAAAATGGCAGCGAGTATCAAATGACCACAGCCCCGGAGCACGCGGAACTTGTTGCGGATTTCGTGGAGGAAGATCTTCATGGAGAATTGACGCGTCCGCAATTGGAGACGCTGACGGTTATTGCGTATCGGGGACCGATTACCAAAAGTGAACTTGAACAGGTGCGTGGTGTGCACTGCGGTCTTATTTTGCGCAATCTCATGATGCGCGGACTTATTCAAACAGAAGAGGATCCGACAAAATTACAAATGGTCTATACGGTGACAATGGATTTCCTTCGGACGCTTGGTATTGCGTCGGTAAAAGAATTACCGGAGTATGATGCGTTGCATGCAGCGGAAACAATTGATCGGCTCCTAGAAAAGCCCTAATTACCCTAATTTCTAATTGACCTAAAAAAGCTCCAAATCCTAATGTCTAGAATTTAGTCATTCGGGTTTGGGTATTGTCCCGCATTCTGACGGGATCCCGCCAGAGGCGGTGATTTAGAAATTAGAACAATTAGTAATTAGAAATTTTATTTATGCGCCTTTCTCTTTTTGCTATCATTGCCGCCGCGATTATTGTGACGGGTATTGCAGTACATCGCACTCCAATAGCGACGTCGCTTATCGCACAGCCGTCATTGCCTCGCGCAGCATCAGTCGCGCGCGCGGAAAGTATTGTCGGTCCTCGCGTAAACAACGATATACCATTTCCAGAAATTACCGCACGGAGTGCAACAGTTGTTGATGCGATAACGGGGGCGCTTCTTGGTGAAAAAAATAAAGATGCTGTTGCGCCGATTGCGAGCGTTACGAAGCTCATGACTGCTCTTGTTTTTCTTGACAGCAAGCCGATATGGCAAAAAGAGATTACCATGGGAAGCAGGGACAATCGTCCGGGCGGAACACTCTTTGTTCGTTCGGGTGAACGTCTTACTGTCTATGATGTGTTTATGACGATGCTTGTCGGGTCAGCTAATAATGCTGCTATCGCATTGACACGCGCAGCCGGATTTTCATTGGAAGAATTTGTACAACGCATGAATGATCGTGCGGAAACAATGGGGCTTTTTTCCACGCATTTCGTGGAGCCGACCGGTCTTGATGCGGGGAATGTGTCGACGGCGTTTGATCTTGTGCGCTTAGGGTGGCAGGCATTTCAATTGCCACAGATACGCGAAGCATTAACGACGCGAGAGCATATTTTTACAACGGTCAATACAAAAATTCGTCATCGCGTGAAGACAACGGACGATCTTCTTTTCTCTCATACGGATGACTATACGCTTGTTGCTGCGAAAACGGGGTTCACGTATGAGGCAGGGTATACGTTTCTTGTGGAAGCGACTAAGGGAGAAAAACGAGTTATTGTGGCAGTGCTTGGTGCATCGACGGAAGAGGATCGTTTTCGTGACGCGGACGCGCTTATTCGTTGGGCGTTTCAAAAGTATGAATGGTAGGGTATAATTATTGAGTCACGACTCGGGGTCCTGCCTCATTGCACCCCACTCCGATGGCATCCTCCGACCGCGGTCGGAGTGCTGGCACTCGAGCGGGGTCCCCGCAATGGGTCACCCCTTCGCAACGTTCTCAATAGAGAATATTTATGGGAAAGAAGAAGATAGTCATTGCGAATTGGAAGATGAGCCTCACCTTGCGCGAGTCGATTCAACTTGCAAAGGAGGTGAGTGCGGAGAGCGCGAACGTGAAGAACGTCGACGTTGTTTTGTGTCCTTCGTTTACCGCATTGCCAAGCGTGGGTCCGCTTCTTCCGCAGACGGTTGCTCTCGGCGCGCAAGATGTCTTTTGGGAGGAGAAGGGAGCATACACCGGTGCCATCGCTCCGCGATTACTCACAGAGATGGGGTGTCGTTATGTACTTATTGGTCATTCGGAACGACGCCAATATTTCCAAGAAACCGATGCGATGGTGAATAAGAAAGTGTTGGCTGCGCTTCGTGCGGGGCTTATTCCCGTTCTTTGTGTCGGCGAAAATAATGATGAACGGAGAAACGGACAAAAAGATTATGTCGTGATGCGGCAGGTTGCGGAGGCAATTCGCGGAGTAACGCTTCTGGGTACGCAAGAACTTATCGTGGCGTATGAACCGGTGTGGGTCATTGGCACAGGGCAGGCGGTTTCGGGGGATGACGCGGAACACATGAGCCAGGTAATCCGTCATACAATTACCGATATCATTCCTCCAGTGACGATGGAAAGTCGTTGTCGCGTTTTGTATGGCGGGAGTGTTGACGCAAAAAATGTTGCAGACTTTACGCATCGGAATGTGATTGATGGCGTGCTTGTGGGCGGATCAAGCTTGAAATCTAGTTCGTTTTTTGGTATTCTTTCAAGGGTGAGATAATATATAGCGTATGTCTACATTACTGCTTCTTTTTTTATTTCTTGGAAGCCTTGGCGGCATTTTTTTTATTATTGTCCGCCATATGCCCGCCGTTGCTTCATTGAAGCCGGAAGAGCTTGTTCATATTCGCCATCAGCAGTTAAAATCGGAAATTCTTCTTACCCGCTTTCAACGCGTGGTGATTACACCCGTCGAAAATTTTTTGAAAAATATTCAGCCATGGGGGAAACGATTTGGGGAAAAGTTTTATCGTCTGTTGCATCTTTTAAAAGCGCTTGAGCATTATTATGAAAAAGTGTCGTTGCAAAAACAGCGTACGGCGACAAACACAAATACGATCACGAATAATGCGGAGCAGCTGCTTCTTGAAGCGGAGTCATTGACTGAAAAAGGGCTCTATGATGATGCTGAACGAAAATATATTGCGGCAATAGCGCTTGATCCGAAATCGGTTCTCGCGTATGAAGGATTGGGTGAGCTGTATTTTGATCGCAAGGATTATGCTGCCGCTCGGGAGACGTATGCGTATATTGTAAAATTAAACGAACGGAGTGCCGCGGCGCATGCACGTTTGGGCGCGATCGCATCAGCATCGGGAAATTTATCGGAAGCGGAGAAGGATTATACAAAAGCACTCGAGCTTTCAGGCGATCTTGTATCATCGCATATTGACTTGGGTATCGTGCATCAAACAATGGAAAAACACGAAGAAGCGCTCCAGAATTTTTTAAAGGCGCGGGAATTGGAGCCAAAGAATCCGCGTGTGCTTGACTTGCTTTTAGCAACTGCTATCATCCTTGGCAAGCGGTCACTCGCGGAAGAAATGCTTGCCGCGCTTGCTGAAACAAATCCGGAGAATCAAAAACTGGAAGAATTGCAGAAACGTGTTGCGGAAATACCGGAAGAAATCGTGGAAGATAAAAAAGTTCGGCGGAAAAAATAATGGGCCTGTAGTTAAGTGGTATAACGCAGCATTCGCATTGCTGAGGCGCGAGTTCGATTCTCGCCAGGTCCAAAAGAGTATTGCTGACCTGCCTGCCGGCAGGGGCGCGAGTTTCCCGCCACCCTCATTAATTTTTAAAGAAGGCGGGACCCCGTCGGATGACGGTGGCGATTCTCGCCAGGTCCACCATGCCGTTGTAGCTCAGTTGGTAGAGCACGTCATTGGTAATGACGAGGTCATCGGTTCAATCCCGATCAACGGCTTAGGTCATCCCGATCGAATCGCGATCAACGGCTTAGTAGAACATATGGGTGGTTCGCATAGCGGCAATTGCACGACGCTGTAAACGTCGCGACCTTACGGTCTACGGAGGTTCGAGTCCTCCACCACCCACCATTAAAAAAGGCAAAAAGTCAAGCGCGCGTAGCTCAGTTGGTTACCCGCCAACAGCTATGCAGTTTGGCGGGCCCGCCTGAATGCCCGTCGCGGGCTTTCGGCGGGGAGCACATTGAGATGGAGTGATAAATTATTTGGGCGGCTAGCTCAGTTGGTTAGAGCGTTACATTGACATTGTAAAGGTCACAGGTTCGAATCCTGTGCCGCCCATTTTGAAAAAAAGTTTCGATTGGTTACCCGCCCACAGCAATGCAGTGTGGCGGGCCCGCCTGAATGCCCGTCGCGGGCTTTCGGCGGGGAGCGTTACATTGACATTGTAAAGGTCGGAGGTTCTCCGCCGAAATCCGCTAGATAGCGGAATTCAGGCGGATCCGCCAAATTGCGAAAGCTATTGGCGGAGAATCAGGGCGCGCGCACCAGAACCATATATGCCAAACGAAGGAGAGGGAAAATTTAAATCGATTAAAGCGCATGGGATTGGCGATTGGCTTAATGCAGGACAACAATCCGGCACCCCTTTTCTTTCGGAGTCAAAGGCACAAGAATTAATAGCTCGTAATGAACGGAAGGGGGATCGTTTCAAAAAATATAAGCTTCCACAATTTGAAACCTATGGTCCCGTTGATTCATTTGATGAAATTGCCAATCGTATTCCTGAAGAGAAGCGAACGGAGAAAGAGAGATTTTTAGTACGTTGCACCCCAAAAGATAAAAGTTCGTCATTGAAAATAGAACGAACAAAGAATATCGCTTGGCAAGACGTTGCGACGTTTATTGAGCAGTTATCTGGTGGTGCCGCAAATTACACCGTTGAAGTGCGTGAACATTGGGAACCCGATTACGGTGGTGGTCTCGTCGCAGATGGAGAGGGGCATGTGTCGGTAGAAATCTGTCGTGGGAGTCATGCGGATATAGAAGGAAAAGCATTGGGTGATATCAAGGGAGGTGTTCTTGATGCAGAGGGGTTTGATACAAGAAGTTTTCGGTATCATGGTGATCCATCTACGGAAGAAAAAGAAATGATGATGGGTGCTCTTCGTTTTTTTACTCCACATCTGACAGGCGAGAAACTCGGGGAATTGCAAATGCACGCGGAGTTTGTCTATAAGGAAGGGAAAGGATATCGTTTTATTGACGTCGAAGATGATCCCTTTTGGACAAAAAAGAAGAAGCCGGAACCACTTGATCAACGCGATATTCAAAATCTTTCTTTTGAGGCGTTACAGCATATTGGTATAGCCTTTGGAATACCGAAGTCAGAGCTTGTTGCTGTTATTCAAGAGGGGAATATCAATAGAAATTATCAGATTAAGGATGTGCGTTCTGGTATATTTTATTTTTTACGACAGCATCGCATTGAAAAGAAAATGGAAGACCTGGAACGTTTGCATGCCGCAGAGCGTTTCTTTGCACAGCATGGTATTCCGGTCGTTCCCGCGATTCCGATTTTAGAGAAGCCGAATGTGCACGTCTATGCACAGGACGGACAATTATATAGCGTGTATCCGTGGCTTACGGGGAAACGCTACGAGGAGCGATTAGAATTGCCGACGACCGCTCTAGAATCTATTGCTCGTATGCAGGCCGATGTACATCTTTTAAGTAACGACGGTGCTCCTGAAGGGTTATCCGAGCGAAGAGGGATGGGGTGGGATAGAGAGAAGTTTTTTATCGACTGCGCACGATACGAAGCAATGATTGAAGGGAAAGATCATCGAGAACCATTTGATGACCTTGTGCTTGCGGTATTACGATTGCAGAAACAAGCAGTAAAGAAGAATACAACTCGTTTTGAAGATATGCGTCTGGGGACGGATCATCTCATTCACGGTGATGTGCATCCGGGAAATATCTTTTTTAACGATGACGATACCATAAAGCATATTGTTGATTCGGAACACGTGCAATATTCAGCGAGAGTGCTCGAAGTCGCGAAATCGCTCGATTACATTTGTCTCTCTCCTGATTTTACTGAAGAAGATTTTGAGCGCGCGAGAACATTTCTTGTTGCATACCATGCACGGTATCCGCTCACTCGCGAGGAACTCGTAGATGGTGTGCGGGCATACTTTCTGCGAACGGTGCACTCTACATGGAAGCTGCGAGAGCACTACGACAAGGGCAATACAAGAGTTGATAAAATGTTTTTAAAAGATCAGAAGCGTTTTGTGTATTTTGCGGAGCATCTTGATGCGTTTATTGAACGTATCACCCATTTTATTTTTTAATAAAGGAAAAGAGAGTCTGCATTGTAACGATATAAGAGAAATATATGACACATAAAAAGAAAATACTTTTCGTTATCATCGGGCTCATTGCGCTCGGGCTTGTCGCCTATGTGTTATGGATTCCGCTCAGGAAGGTAAACGAAACGGGCGCGATCGAACGCGTGCGGGCGTTAACGGACGTGCAATCGTTTACTGAAACGCTTCGCGTGGCGGGCAAAGAACCACAATTCATCGCGCAAGATGAGGATGACCATTGGCTTGTGCAAGTATTTGAAGCAGTTGGCGACGGAGAGAGCGAAGGACACACGGCAACCTTCGGATGGTATCGTGTAGAAAAGAAAGGTGGGGGAGTTACAAACGAATTATAGGGGGGCTGGCCCCGTTAGAAGCCGCCCTGCCGGAGGCAGTGCTACAGGCACCTCGGGGCGCCTTGTTTCTAGTGGGGCTGGAAGATGTTTTTGTTTTCTGATAGAGTAGAAAACATCGCGTTATGTTCTTTTTATAGCGTTCGAATCATCCTTACTGATTCGTCGTAAAGGGTGTATACCAACTTTGTTACCATATTATGGTATACTGTACAAGTATGAAAACTTGTATAAGTTGTGGTTCGAAAACTGAAAGATGGTCCACAAAGTATTGTTCTAATATATGTCAGTGGAAGTCTCAATATCAAAGTTATATTGTTCGTTGGAAAGATGGTTTTGTAGTCAAAACAAAAAATCTTTCTCAGCATCTTCGACGGTATTTGATTGAAAAATATGGGGAGCGATGTTCTCGATGTGGTTGGAAAGAAAGAAATCCAATAACACAACGTGTGCCAATAGAGGTAGATCATATAGATGGTAATTCGGAAAATAATCGCGAAGATAATCTACGCCTTATTTGTCCAAATTGTCACTCCTTGTCTCCTAATTTTAGAAATTTAAATAGAGGTAACGGAAGAAAGTGGAGATTGATTGGAATTAAAAGACGTAAAGAGAAGTAGTGTTGATAGTTAAATCATAATTGCCGCCCTAGCTCAGTTGGTAGAGCGCCACTTTTGTAAAGTGGATGTCGTCAGTTCGAATCTGACGGGCGGCTCCAGAATTTATTAAGTTCATAAAGTCTATAAAGTCCGTCAAGTCCGTAAAGTCTTTTTGACTTTCGACTTTACAGACTTTCGACTCATCAATATATGTCCCAAGACAATCTCATTAAACTTGAGTGCACCGAGTGCCACAATCTTAACTACCACACTACAAAGAACAAGAAGACGATCAAAGCACGGTTGGAGTTAAAGAAGCACTGCAAGTGGTGCAAGAAACACACGCCGCATAAAGAGACAAAATAAAGCAAAGTAACTAGTAACTCGTAATGAGTAACGGGTATAGTGTATACTGGTTACTAGTTACGGATTACTAGTTATTTTTGTATAGGCGCGTCGTATAATGGTAGTACGGCGGTCTCCAAAACCGCCTGCGTAGGTTCGATTCCTACCGCGCCTGCCAAGTAATACTTTCGACATTTGTATTTAATCCGACCGGATCGGAAAAAGATAAAAGGGGGGCTATCTTTTCCGATTTGTGCCGATACGATACGGCAATCGCCCATGCGCCGACAAAAGTCCACGACACGGTTTTATCCGTGAGGCGGCGGTTCAGCCCCGCCACGGCGGGGCAGTAAATAACATTTGCTTCCAATTTTTTCCTATGACGCACATCCCCTACTATCTCTACGCTCGCAAGAGCACCGAGGACGAAGAACGCCAAGTGATGAGCATTGAAGCCCA